>CAZBFW010000895.1:0-1923 GCA_964491135.1 uncultured Phycisphaeraceae bacterium
TACACCCTATCCTACACTCTTTCCCTACACGACGCTCTTCCGATCTCGCCAATACGCAAGGTTGTGCCGGCACGCGCGGCCGGGGCGGGCGAAATTGCTGATCTCGTAGTGTTCGTACCCGGCCGCCGTCAGGGTGTCGATCGCCTGAAGGTACAACGCGGCCTCCAGCTCTTCGTCGCAACGCGAGACCTCACCGGCCTGCAGGGCTTGGCTGAGTCGAGTGCCGGGCTCGTACGTGAGCCCGTAGCACGAAAGATGGTCGACTTCCAGCTCCACCGCCCGTTTCAGTGACCAAGCCCAGCTTTCGCGTGTCTGCCCGGGTATGCCGAACATCAGGTCAAGGCTGAGATTGCGGATGCCTGCCTGCCGGGCCCGCCGGACGGCCGTTTCAATGGCCGGCACGTCGTGAATCCGCTCGAGGAACCGAAGTTCGCCGGCGTCGAATGTCTGGGCACCGATGGACAAGCGATTCACGCCACAGCCCGCGAGAGCGTCACATTTGCCCGGACTGAGGCTCTCCGGATTCGCCTCCACGGTGATTTCGTTCGGCAAGGGTCCTCCCGCGAGGGTGGCATGGAGCAACCGGACCAGGTCCGGGTCCGGAAGAACCGTTGGGGTTCCACCGCCCAGGAAAACGGTGGTCGGCCCGCCGGGCATGGCCCGTCTGCGTGCCTGAAGCTCGGCAATCAGACCGTCCACGAGGCGTTTTACCGTGTGGGGGCCCGCCTCGGTGACGGAGAAGAAGTCGCAGTAGCCGCAGCGGGCTCGGCAGAAAGGCACGTGGATGTAAAGAGCCAGGCTTGCCATTGTCAGGACGCTCCCGTGTGGTAGAATACCGATGCGAGGGGGCGACGGCAGCCCCGAGTAGGCCGCCAGGCGGCGGTTCGCGATGCCGATTGGGCCGCCCGACGCACAAACCGTCAGGCGGTCCGTGGCGGCGCGGAGCAGTTGGCACGTCGAGTTCACTCAAACTTTAGTTTTTGACTGGACCGCCAACATGGACGTACGGCTGATCATGTTCAAGGAGAATGGGGACCGCCGGGAGTTCCCATTGTCGGGTTCTTCGGTTGTCATTGGGCGGCTGGACGAGTGTGGCATCCGCATTCCGCTGCCGGAGGTGTCCCGGCGTCACGTATCGATTTCGCTTACGGCCAACCGTGTGGTGGTGAAGGATCTGGGAAGTGCCAACGGGACGTATGTGAACAACAAGCGCGTGACGGAAGACGCGCTGCGGCCGGGTGACCATCTGGTGGTGGGCCCGGTGGTGTTCACGGTGCAGATTGACGGTCAGCCCGACGACATCCGGCCAGTGAAGACGCGGTTGCGGCGTCGTCAGGCGAGCCGGGCAGAGGCCCTGGCCGATTCGGGCGTGAAGGACTCCTCGGACATGTTCGGTCTGGACGAGGCGGACGAGGACGATCCGATCAGCGCTTTGGAAGCCCTCGCGTCCAGTGCGGACCAGACGGCCATCGACCCCTACGATGAGGAAGAGGAAGCCTGATCGCCCCAGGGCGGTCGGCGATGCGGAGTGGTGGATCGCCCGGCGTTTCACTCACGAGCCAGGCGTGGCTCTGGACCTTTCGGGCGTGCAAGAGGTATCAGGTTGACTCAGGCTACCTCGGCGAGGCAACTGCGGCGGCAGCAACAGGCTGCGCGGTCGCGGCAGAGGCGGGCTCGCCTGGCCAGCGGGGGAATCGTCTGCCTTCTGGGCGTGGTCGCCTTCATGGCGATCACCATGTGGCAGCGGAACCGGGAGGCCGTTGCCCGCATGGAAGCGGATCTGAAGAGGGACTTCGTGGTGCCTCTGAAGGCGGAGATACTGCGGCTGGAGGGGCACTTGCCGTTGGAGTTTCCGGGCGACAACCGGGTGCGGGATGCTGATCGGGTTTCGGCATATCGGTATCCTGCGGCGGATTCGGTGGT
>CAZBFW010000896.1:0-1921 GCA_964491135.1 uncultured Phycisphaeraceae bacterium
GATAATGAGCGGTGACTGGAGTTCAGACGTGTGCTCTTCCGATCTCCCCTTCTGCGCTCCGCGAATCGTGATGACGTCTCCCGTGGCGAACAGGGGGTTGTCATCCTCGTCCACCAGGGCGGTCAGGGCGGTGGTCGCCGTGGCGGCCGTGCCGCCGGCGGTGATCATCGGATCCGAAATGCTCACTGCCGCAGAGCCGGCCAGCGTCGCGTTGGCATCCAGGTTGCCATCCAGCACGACCTCGCTGGTCGCCACGGCCTCGCGCACCATGCCCAGCGGTATGACCAGATCGGAGAGAACGCCCGGGATGATGTCGCCGTTGCCGTCCGCCGCGTACCCCTGGACGCGCGAACCGTTGGCCGTCACCAGCGTGTTCGTCTCGTCCAGCCGGAAAGAACCGTCGCGCGTGAACACACGGTCCTCATTCGGAGCGTCCAGGAGGAAAAACCCCAGCCCGTCGATGGCCAGGTCCGATTTCACCCCAGTGTCCTGAATGTTGCCCTGGTTGAAGCTCCGCTGGATGCTGGCCACGGTGGAGCCGTACCCGGTCTGCATGGGGTTGGTGCCGCCGCCCGTGTCGCTGGGCGCCGTGCCGCCCTGGAGGGTCTGGTAGTACAGGGTCTCGAAGAGGGTGCGCTGGTTCTTGAACGCCGTGGTGTTCACGTTGGCGACGTTATCGCCGATCGTGTCCATCATGTACTGATTGCTCTTGATCCCGGTGAACCCGGTCAGCATCGCCTGTGTCAATCCCATGTCAGCAGCTCCTTCAGGGCTTTCAGCGGCTTCCAGGTGGTGCCGGAAGCGGCGTCGGCGCGCTTGACCGCGGTCACATCGCTGAACCGAATGGAATTACCCGTGTCCAGCTCCAATATGAGCTCTCCATCCTGGGTCTGCACGGACGTCACCAGGCCCTCCACGTCCCGCACGTCGTTCGGGTCCCGCGTGTCCGTTCCCTGGACGAACAGCCCGATCAGGTCGGAGGCCATCTGCTCCGCATCCGTCACGTTGACCACATCCGCCAGGTTCAACTCCTGCCCGGAATCCAGTTGCAGATAGACCCGGCCGTCCGCCTCGAACCGGACGGACACGACCTGCCCGTGGATCGCCGTCCCGTCCTCTCCGACCGGTCCGGTCACCGACCGTCCGATGAGCGACGACGCCGAGCCGAACTGCTGCTGGCTGGTCAAGTTCTTGAGTGAAGCCGTGAGCGACGTATTCAGCTCGATCTCCCGGATGGAGGCCATCTGGGCCAGCAATTCCTGGTTGCTGGTGGGCTCCAGGGGGTCCTGATTGACGAGCTGGGCGATCAGCACCTTGAAAAAGTCCTCGCCATTGAGTTCCTGGAACCCCCGACAGCCGCTCGTGCATGTCGTGGAGCCGGGCTGCACACTTGTCGTTTCCATCGTTGGGTCTTCCTTGCCTGCCGGTCTTTTGACGCCGCCGGGACTCCGCCCGTGCGTGTGCCGCACCGCCGCACGCCGCGACGATCGGCCGCGGCGATGCGATCACACGCGAATGTCCAGCCGCGTCTCCGACGCGGCGCCGATTCCCTCCCATGCCATCGCCTCCGGGGAGGCCGAATCCGTGTCTTCTCCCTCCGATGATTCCACGCCGGGCCGCGGGCGCGTTGCCGCCGCCTCCACATGCCGGCTCCCCCTCCGCCCGAAATCGTCCCGGGGACCGCTTCGAGACAGGGCATCCTCCGTCGGCGGAAGGGCGATCTCACACCGATCCAGCGTCAGCCCCTGATCCGCCAGCGCCGATCGCAGTTCGGTCAGGCGCGAGGCGAGCACGTCACGGGCCTGGGGAGTCTGGGCCTGGATCGACAACTCCATCCGCTGCTGGACCACACGCACGTCGATGCGGACACGCCCCAAGATCGGAAGAGCACACGTCTGAACTCCAGTCACGAGATTCCATC
>CAZBFW010000897.1:0-1917 GCA_964491135.1 uncultured Phycisphaeraceae bacterium
CCACGCCCTGCAGCTCCTTGGCCCGGGCCTCCGCCTCCGCCTCGGCGATCACGCGGATCTTCCTGGCCTCCGCCTCGTTCTTGGCGGCCTCCTTCAGGCGGGCGGACGCGTTCACCTGGTTCATGGCGGCCTTCACCTTGGCGTCCGGCTGAATGTCGTTCACCAGGGCCTGAATGATGGTGTAGCCGAACTGCTGCATGGTGTCCTGCAGGCGCTCCTTGACGGCGGCCGCGATCTTCTCCTTCTCGGAGAAGACGTTGTCCACGTTCATTTCCGGCACCAGGGCCCGCACGGTGTCAAACACGTACGAGCTGATCTGCTGGAGCGGGTTGGTCAGCTTGTAGTACGCGGCCAGCACCGCGTCGTCAGTCTCCTGCACGTAGAACTGGACCGCGATGACCAGATCGACGAACACATCGTCGCGGGTCTTGCTTTCGACCTTCACCTCCTGCTCGCGCACGCGGTGGGTGATCCGACCGGCCACCTGGTCGAAGATGGGCACCTTGAAGTTCAGACCGGGGGCGCCGATCCGTTGAAACTTGCCGAACCGCTCCACGACGGCGTGCGTCTGCTGGCTGACTTTGAAAAGCCCGCTGAACAGCACGATCAGTACGAACAAACCGGCCAAAGCGATGAAGATCACGACTGGTGCCATGTTGGCTGCTCCTTCCCGCCAGGGCGGCGGTCTGAACCTTCTATTCGCTCGGACGGAACTCGGCCGAGACCAGGGCCACCTCCAGGGCGGCCACCGGCCGGGCAATCTCGTCCGGCAGTTCGTATGAGGGGACGTTCGCCCGGACCACCCGGCCCGAGGGCAGGTCCTCCACGCTCAGCGACACGGAGAACCGGACCCAGCCGGAATCATCCCTGCCCCGGACCAGGACCATGACCTTCTGGAGCGGGTACGCCCCGTTAAACAGCGAGACCGCGATGCCCTCCGTGCTCAGCAGGAACGTGTCGCCGGACGGCGGGCCCCAGCGGAAGAACAGGTGCTCGGCCTCCAGGCACGGCGCAAAGCCGTCCGGTGGAGCCAGCGGCCTGGGATGCCGGATGCGCCCGGCCTGCAGCTGTCCGGCCTCGCCGGGCGTCAGCGACAGCCCGCAGCGGGCACAGAACCGCGCGGCCGCGACGTTTGTCAGCAGGCATCGTGGACACTTCTGCTTCATGGATGCTGACCTCGCTGTTGCGCCTTCCAGAGCAAGTGTACCCTGCCGGCGGCGCCAAGCCAGTATAAATGGGGGGCCGGAATGGAAGGCACTCGCAACCGGTCTTCGTTGCAGGGCCATGAGAGACAACAGGTTGCGGACGGAACTGTCCGGGATTGTCAGCGCTTGTCGGGCCGGAAGAAAGGAGAGGGCAGGCGGCGCGTCTCCAGGTCCGTTCACAGGCCTTCCCCGCCGCAGGCGTGTAGGTTCCGCCTCGCGGACCATCCCTTCTTGTTTCCAGTCTCGAGTTTCTTGTTTCCAGATGTTGGCCGGCCGTTTACGGCCGGTTAATCGCCCCCCACACACCCCTCTTTTCCCCGCCACCCCGTTTCAACGGGGTTCCGCGCTCAGTGTCACCGCGTGCCACTGCTTCTTGAGCAGTGCCCGTCCCCCGCGTGCCACTGCTTCTTGAACAGTGGTTTCGGCACATTCACAGACGGCCCGTCCATCACCCCCGTCGAACCGATCCTGCTCGCCACCCCTTCACCCCCCGCAAGGCGCCATCGGTTTTCGCGCAGATGTCAATGTCAGATGTCCCGTTTGGCCCGGCTCATTCCGCCCCCGACCGGGGGCGGCGGATGGATAGCCGCGGGCAGAGTGGAGCAGGGCGCAGCCCTGCGCAGCGCAGCCCGTGGATCGCCGATCCACCCAAAAAACCCACCTGCCCCGGCAGGGGCAGAGGAACCAAACGCCCGCCCTCAGAGTTGTTCCG
>CAZBFW010000898.1:0-1917 GCA_964491135.1 uncultured Phycisphaeraceae bacterium
ACACCCTATCCTACACTCTTTCCCTACACGACGCTCTTCCGATCTACCCGGATTCACTGCGCGGATTCACTGCGGATTCACTGTGACCCGGATTCAACGTCCGATTGCGTGATTCCTTGCACTCCACACGTCCGAAATTCCCGCCATCCCGCGAGCACCTTGCCGGGTCAGGATCTCCCATCGGCCCCGCTCCGCCGCCGCGGCGTTGTTTCTGTCGCTGATCTTCCTCGATCGGCCGAATGTAACAGTGATCAGGGCTCCTCCTCGTGGTGCTTTCACAGCAACATTTCCGGCGGGTACTCCTTGTTTTCTCGAATTCCACAGAAAGCGAGACTGTCTGCGTTGAAATCGAATAGGTTCTTCTCGTAGGATGGCCGGTGAAGATCCCGTATGGGGATCATCCATCAGGAGGCGAAGCCGCGGATCAGGGCTGTTCTTCCCGCGGCAGGCGTTTCGCAGCGATACGATCGTCACGGATTCTGGCAAGGGCTCATAGACACAATGAGTGATCTATCCGTCTTCCGAGGCTGTTTGCGGTGTGGCTGGGTTGCGGTGTGGTTCGCGCTATTCTGCGCGCCGCCCCCTGCCGCCGGGCAGTACGATGGGGATATCGGACGCTGGATGGCGCAGGATGCCCTCGACCCGCCCGCCTCGGGTGCGATCCTGTTCGTGGGCAGTTCCAGCATTCGCCGGTGGGAGCAGCTGGCCCTGGACTTCGCAGACTACAAGGTGATCCAGCGAGGATTCGGCGGCGCGCATTTCGACCATCTGAACATCTACGTGAATGACATCGTGCTGCCCTACAACCCCGCGGCCATCGTGGTGTGGGCGGGCACGAACGATATTGCCAGTGGCGGCGACGGCAACGAGGTCTTTGCGGACTATCAGGCGTTCGTTACCACGGTGCACTCCGCGCAGCCGGACGTGGATATCTTCTATCTCGGAATCATGCCGACTCCCGGCCGCTTTGCCAACGCTCCGCAGGAGGCCATCGCGAACAACGCGATCGCCGGCTTCGCCGCCGGAAACCCGCGGCTGCATTACATCGACCTGCCCACGCCGTTCTGGGCGCTGAACCCACCCGATGATCCGGCGTTCACGGGGCTGTTTGTCGATTCCATTCACTTGAACCGCCAGGGCTACGAGTTCTGGACCAGCATCATCCGGCCGGGCATCGAGGCAATCATCGCCCCCAACAAGGTGGCCATCGCCAACCCCGACACGCCCCCGGTCGGCGGTCGAATTCTGTTCGACTTCGGCCCCAGCAATCCGGACGACGGCGATCACACGGCCGGTCCCGATGCCAATGGCAACCACTGGAACAACTGGCACCCGGCCGAAGGCGGGGCCGCCATCCTCGCAGGTGAGCACCTTGGCAACCTGGTGGACGTGACCGGAGCGGCCACCGGCATCGGCCTGACCATCACCGGCGGCTTCTCCTCAAACGGCAAGCTCCACGGCGGATTGCTGACGCCTGATCCGGGCTTGTTGGGAGACATGGCCATCGGCTCCGCGACGGAGGACTACTTCTACTGCAGCGCCGACGGTCAGCCGGGGCTCGGCGACGACGACTTGCCCGGCGGGTTCATGATCGACGGGCTGGACCCGGACCTGGCCTACGACTTCCGCTTCTTTGGCTCGCGCACCAACACCGAGACCCGCGCCACCAAGTACCAGGTCATCGGTGCAAACCAGGCCACGGCCGTGCTCATGACCTCCGGGACCGATATCGGACATGACGGCGTCTACGACGGCAACGATGACATGTTTGCGTCCGTCGGCGGCATTCGCCCGGACGCTTTCGGGCAAATCTTCGTGGACCTGACGCTGCTGTTAGGGTCCTACGCCTACATCAATGCCATGGACATCGTTGTGCGACAACCGGGCGACTGGGACCACGATGGCGAAGTGAACATC
>CAZBFW010000899.1:0-1911 GCA_964491135.1 uncultured Phycisphaeraceae bacterium
GCAGGTTTTCAGCTCCGGGCGAACGGCCTGGGCGTACTACGTTCCATGACGCAGCCGACCCACACGAACAACGAGCAGGCGGTGCACCCGGCTCTTCGATTCGGGGTCGTACTCGCGCTGTGGTTCTGGGCGTTCTGGCCGGAGGTTTCCCGTGCGGCAGGGCACGCCGCATCAGACAGCAACTGGTCGCACGCCTGGGCTGCTCCGATCCTTGCGGGGGCGTTGTGCATACGCCGCCGGGTCGAACTGCACCGATCCCTGACTCGCGGATCCTGGGTCGGCCTGCTGGCCCTGCTGGCGAGTGTCGGCGTGTTTGCCTCGGCGATCTGGCCGCTGGGATTCGGCTACCTGGCGGATGTCGGTGCCGTGATGACGCTGGCCGCCGCGCTGTGGGCCGTCGGCGGCCGACGGTTTTTCAAACGGTGCTCGCCGGTGATCCTGATTTTGCTGCTGTCGTTTCCCATCGGGCAGCGGATGTACGCCGGCCTGATCATCCGCCCCGAAACGTACACGATGACCGCGAGTCGGGCCGTTCTGGACGCGATTCCGGGAGTCGAAGTCACGCTGGACGGTCCCGATCTGCACTTCGTGCGAGGGGAGCGGACGGGAACGATCGCGCTTGGCGCATCCAATCGGGGCGCCGCCTTGCTCGTGACCTACGCGGTGGTCGGCGTTTTTGTGGCGTTCTCGCACATACGCCCGCTCTGGGAGCTGGCCCTCATGGCGATGGCTGCGGGGCCCGTGCTGCTGGCGGCCAATCTCTTGCGCATGTTGACCTGGGGAGTCGTCACGATCTACACGGCGGCCGGCCCGGTGAGCCCGGTTCCGCGCGTTGTCGCAAGCATCGTGTCGTTGCTGTTTGCCTGGGCCTTGTTCCTGGTCATCGCCGGGGTGCTGGACCGACTGGACTCGCTCCGAACGGCCGCCCGGCCGGATGCAGCCTGCTCGGAATCGGAGTCAGACGATGAGGAATGAGCCGGGCCGGACACATGGGCGACCGCCCGCCGCGTGGATCGGCACCGTCGTGCTGCTGCTGTTCGTCGCGATCCTCCTGCGACCATGCCTGGCGGCCCTGGAAAGGCACTACCGCAAGCAGTCCATTGCCCTGCGCAAACCGCTGGAGGCTTTCGATCCGGAGCGACTCCCTTCGTTCCAGGAAGCGCCTCCGGGTGGCACGTTTCCGATCGCACCGGCATCCGATGAGGCGCTGGGCACGCGGCACCTGCTCCAGCTCTCACTGAAGGAGCGGAACGGCCGCGGCCTGGCGGCCCTGACCGTCGCGTACTACAGCGATCCCCAAGACAAGGTGCCGCACACGCCCGACGTCTGCTATCGCCAGGCAGGAACCGTCGTCGAGAATCTTCGGACGATCACCATCGCCACTCCGAAGCTCGCCCCGGACTCTCCGCAAATCCAGGCACGCGCCATGACGGTGGTGCAGGACCGGGTATCCGGCGTGCTCGTCTACCTCTTCGTAGCCAACGGGAACATTGTCCCCGGGCGCAACCAGGTGCGCTGGGTCGTCGCCCGGCCCGGGGCCCGACACGTGTACTTCAGCAAGGTGGAAGTGATGGCTTCCATCGACACGGCGGGTGGAAGCGAGGGCGCCTTGGCCCGCTGTGAGGCAGTCCTGCGGGAGGTTCTGCCGATTCTCATCGCGGAGCACTATCCGCGCAAGGAAGACCTGTGGCGCCGCTAGAACGTGATCACCGTGGAACGGTTGCGGCGCAACCCGACCCAGGTCTGAATGATCGCGATCAGCGAAAGCACCACGGGCACGACCGCGATGGTACTCCACGATTCCGGAACCGGCCCCCAGACGCCGGGGATCACGATGGTCTCGCCCTGCACCGTCCGCAGCGTCACGTTCACCAGGCCGAGCACCGCCCCGCTGCTGCTGACCCGTTGCGA
>CAZBFW010000900.1:0-1905 GCA_964491135.1 uncultured Phycisphaeraceae bacterium
CCCGCCGGTGTTCGTCATCGATCCGCTGGCGTGTGAAGGCTGCGGAGTGTGCGTCCATTTCTGTCCCGTTCACGCCATCGACTTCGTGGAGCGCACGTGCGGCGAGTGGTTCGTGTCGGATACGCGATGCGGGCCGCTGGTGCACGCCCGGCTCGGCACCGCCGCGGAGAACTCCGGCAAGCTGGTCAGCCTGATTCGGCAGAACGCCCGCAAGCTTGCCGAGGAGCACGGGATCGAGCGGATTCTCATCGACGGCTCACCGGGCATCGGCTGCCCCGTCATCGCGAGCGTCACCGGCGCCGCCCTGGCCCTGGTCGTCACCGAGCCCACGCCCAGCGGCCTGCACGATCTGACCCGGGTGGGCGAACTGACGCGGCATTTCGGCGTTCCGACGCTCGTGTGCATCAACAAGTGGGACATCAATCCGGACGTATCGCGGGCGATTGAGGCCCACGCCGCCACGGCGGGCATGACGGTGGCCGGCCGGATTCGATACGACGCGGCCGTCACCCAGGCTCAGATACAGGGCAAGGCGGTGGTGGAGCACACGGCCACCGGCTGCGTGGAAGACCTCCACGCGCTCTGGGCGGCAATCGATCCGCTCTGGAGTGCTCCCGCGCCCACCGGCGACACCCCCCCCTCGCCCCGGCCCGCACCGGCAGCGGATCCTCACAGCGACTGAAGCGCGGGATGTTCCGGGGACCGAAGACGACATACCGATCAGAAGTCGTTCAGTTCACCCTGTCCGAAGGACACCCTTTCGTGGTCGGACGAGCGCGTGCCTGTCCTCGACGGCGGATAGGTGTTGTGGCCGGTTTCATGGTCCATGCGCGCGGTCTGCTGTCGCCTGCCCAGACGTCCCAGGAACAAACCGCGATGCGGTTTGGCGTTCGACCTCTCGACACTCGTGAGGGTCCCGGCGGTGGCTCGCGCTCCGCCGACCAGGACCGACAGCTCCTCCACGATACCCTTGACCGTCTGCGCCTGGGCCGACAACTGCTCTGCGGCGGAGGCGGACTCCTCGGCGTTGGCGGCGTTTTGTTGTGTGACCTTGTCCATCTGAGATACGGCCGTGTTGACCTGTTCCACGCCCTGCGCCTGTTCCTCGCTGGCTCGGGCGATGCCGTTGATCAGGTCCGTTACTTTGGTCACGTCACCGACAATGGCGCCCAGGGAGTTGCCGACGTCGGCTGCCACGCTCGTGCCTTCCCTGGCTTTGATGACGGAGTCCTCAATCAGGGCGGTCGTCTCCCCTGCTGCCTGCGCGCAGCGCTGAGCCAGGTTGCGCACTTCATCGGCCACCACAGCGAATCCCTTTCCGTGCTCACCGGCCCGAGCGGCCTCCACCGCGGCGTTGAGAGCCAACAGGTTGGTCTGGAAAGCGATTTCCTCGATCACTTTGATGATCTTGCTGATCTGGCCGGAAGACTCGTTGATGGCCGCCATGGATGTATTCAGTTTCTCCATGGTCTGGTCGCCACTGCGAGCCGCGGCGCGGGCCTGGTTGCTCAACTCATTGGCCTGTTGGGCGTTCTCGGCGTTGGCGCGCGTCATCGCCGCCATCTGCTCCAAGGCGCTGGACGTTTCTTCTAGGGATGAGGCTTGTTGGCTGGCGCCTGCGGCCAACTCCTGGCTCGCGCTGGCAACTTGGCCGGCCGCTTCGTTCACCTGGTCGGCGCCGTCGTTCAGACCGGCGATGATGCGGTTGATCGGCGTGCTGATGGACCGGGCGATGAACAGGCTGATGAGCGTGACGAGCGCGGCGGCGGTGATGCCCAGGCCCGCCACCCACGAAAGCAGACGGGTGGTCGCGGCGGCGCTGGTGCTGTGCATGTCCTGGACGGCGGCCATGGCTTCGGCCTCGTCCACCTCCGCCAGCAGGGCCCAACGCGTGCCGAACACGTT
>CAZBFW010000901.1:0-1903 GCA_964491135.1 uncultured Phycisphaeraceae bacterium
TTGCTTTTTGCTTTCTGCTTTTTGCTTTCCCCCGTCCCTTCGTGCCTTCGTGCCTTCGTGCCTTCGTGCCTTCTTTTTGCGTTTTCCCCACTGGTATCCCTTCTCCGGCTGATGGTCGCTCACCAACTCCACCCGCCGCACGCCGTCGGGGCCCAGCCGCACCGACAGCCGATCCACCAGCTCCGCCAGGCCCTCCGTGTCCCGCCGGCCGGTATCGAAAAACTCGTCCTGCCATTCCGCCAGCGGCTCCACCTCGCGCGTCCACAATGACATCCCCTGCACCGCCGACGGCAGCCGCAGCGCCTCCAGCCGCACCCGGCCCAGCGACCGCAGCCGCCGCAATGATCGCGTGGCCGCCGACGTCTGCACGTCCACCGTGTGCGGCCCGCCCGCCTCGCCGTACAGGGTGACGCACACCCGCCGCACGCCCGCCCCGCGCTGTGCAAGCTCCGCGCAAAACTCCTCCAGCAGCCGCTGGAACGCCTCGAACAGCACGTCCAGCCGCGTCGTCGCCCGCCCGAAGCGCAGCGAGCACGTCACCGCCGGCACAGGCCGGAACGGCACCAGCACCTCCGCCACCGCACCCAGCGCCTCATCCAGCCGGCGCAGCAATCCGTCTCCGAACCGCGCCGCCACCGATGCACGCGGCAGGTGCAGCAGCGCCTCCACCGTCTCCACCCCCACCCCGCGCAACGTGGCCACCACCCGCGCATCCACCCGCAGCGACCACACCGGCAACGGCGCGATGGCCGCCGACCCGCGTCCCGGCTCCACGATGATCGCCTGCTCGTAATGCGCATGCGCCAGCGCCCAGGCCGCACCGGCCGTGTCGGCCAAGGCCGCCCGCGCCGTAAACCCCTGCTCGCGCAGGCCCTCCACCGCCCGCCGCACCAGGTTCGGCTCGCCCTGGAAAAGCCGCTCGCACCCCGTCACGTCCAGCAGCAGGGTCGTTTCGTCTTCGATGTGCACGATGGGCGACAGGCACGACGCCCAGTCGGTGAGTTTCTCCATCGCCTGGCGGTCCGCGTCCGGATCGTGATCGATCGTCCGCAGATTCGGCAGCAGCGCCCGCGCCTCCGCCAGCGTCATCCCCCGCCGCACGCCGAGCCCGCCGGCCGCCCGATTTGTCTGCACCACCACCGTGGCCCCGTTCTGCACTTTCACGACGGCCAGCGGCTCAGGCCCCGGCCCGCTTTTGCCCGGCTCCAGCCGCTCCACCTTCAGCCACGGCATGTACAGGCATAAAACCCGCTTCATCATCCAACCCCACCACGAACGGCTCCGCCGGAATCCCCTCTCGAACCTTCAACACCGTCACCCGCACGAGTCGGGGTCGGGGGGTGGAAACCGAGGCACGAAGGCACGAAGGCACGAAGGCACGAAGGGGAGGACGCCTTCGGCGATAAATCAAAAAGGGGGAGGGATCAAGGGAATGATCGGTCGATTGCAATCGACAATCCCCGCTCTTCATCCCTTCGTGCCTTCGTGCCTTCGTGCCTTCGTGCCTTATTTTTCCTTTATCGCCGAAGGCGACCTCTCCATCCAACGCCACCGCCACCGCCACGAACGTCCGCTCCCGGCCGGCCAGCGGCGTCACCACCAGCCCGATCCCGCCGCCCGCCTCCGCCGCAAGCTGCAGCCGCCGCGAATGCACCCGCCCCAGCCGCTCCAACCGGGCCACCACAGCCGCGACGGCCGGACAGCGCAGGCACTGGTCCGCCGCCCACACCGCATCCACTGCCCGCTTTGGCCGGACCAACAACAACCGCTGGGGATCGAGCCCGGACTTCACCACGGCCGGCGGATAGAAATCACCGGCCGGGTCAATCACCACGATGGGACGGGCCGACTCCGCCCCCACGCCCCCGCAGCCGGCCCATCCCGGACCGGCCATGTCGTCGCC
>CAZBFW010000902.1:0-1902 GCA_964491135.1 uncultured Phycisphaeraceae bacterium
CTATGTGCTGCTTGGTGCGAATCCGAAGTGGATGAGGTTCCTTCCCAGGCCGGGCAACTGGATGATCACGTTTGAGCGGCTCATGGGCTTTCTGCTTCTGGCGATGGTGCTGTGGCTGATCTATCCGCTGGTTCACCAGATCGGCGCGACCGGCTTGCTCTGGACGCTGGCGTTCTATGTGGCCCTGTCACTGGCGTGCTGGGTGCTGGGCCGGGTCAATTGGAGCATGTCGGATGCGCGGCGATGGGGCTACCGGCTTACGGCGGCGTGCATCGCGGCACTGGCCGCGGCGATCATCTACGGCTGGGCGCATCCCATCGACGACGCGCGGGCGGAGCAACGGGCGATTCGGGCTGAGATCGACGCATTGCGTTCGGGAGGGGGCGGCGGCGCCGCGGTGACGGACGACCGCATCACGTGGCGGCCTTGGTCGCCGGAGGCCGTGGAGCAGACCGTCCGGAGCGGGAAGACGGTTTTCGTCGACTTCACCGCGGCGTATTGCACGACGTGCAAGCAAAACAAGATGCTGGCCATCGACACGCCGAAGAGCCGCAAGAAGATGCTGGAGCTGGGCGCGGTGCCGTTCCAGGGTGATTACACCGACGGCGATCCGCGCATCCGGGACATCCTGGCCAGGTACAATCGGCTGGGCGTGCCGTTGAATCTGGTCTACCCCGCCGGCAAGCCGGAAGCACCCATCGAGCTGCCCGTCGCACTGACGGAGGATCTGGTGATCAAGAAGCTGGAAGAGGCGGGGCCGTCGCGGTCTTGAACGAGCCGCCTCAGCGGTCCTTATCCCGACGGCGCAGCGAAACACGCTCGCCTGTCACAAGGGATGCGACAGGCGAACGCGTTTTCTCTGCGCGGGTTGCGGCGGCTCTTCAGCCTCAGACCGCTCCGCCCCCGCCGCCGAAAAAGCCGGTCAGAAACTCCAGCATCTTCTGGAGCACAGACGTCTGCAACAATTCAAAAATGGAACTCCACAGTGAACCGATCTGAAACATGCTCGAACTCTCCCATGCAAGAACACACATAACGCCCGAACAACCTTCTATGCCACGCACGTGGCTCCGACCCAAACCGCTGGGGCGGGTTCGGGCGTGAAAACTCTTCAGAGACGATCCGGGTGGCAAGGAGTGGAAGGCCGGGCGGCGGAACTGCCCTTTGGTTTGCGTGGTGCCAGGCGCCGCGCAGCTTCAGCCCGCGTACTCAACGAGTACGCCATGGGACGAATCCCACATAACCACCCTGAGAAGCCCTTTGCGCCTGACTGCGCACCGAGCGGTTTGCCGTCTGGCGAGCGCACGGCGCGAGGTCGGATGGATGCTTTGCCCGGCCGAGTGTCCGGTCAAGTGCCCTCCGCAGGGACTGGGCAGCTGAGCGCAGACGACGCCGACGCCCTCTGGCGCGGCGTGCGCCAGCCGGGGATGCTCGCGGCGGTCAGATCGTGTAGTGCGTCTGGTAGTGGTCGATGATGGTGGCGTCCATGCTGAAAATGTACGCGATCATGGCGGCCCGCATCCACATCCCGTTGCGGACCTGGGCCCAGTACTTGGCCCGCGGGTCGTCGTCGATCCGCACGTCCAGCTCCGCCCGGCGGGGCAGGGGGTGCATGATGACCAGGTCGGGCTTGGCCCGCTCGACCATTTCCAGCGTCAGGCTGTACTTGTAGTAATCGATGGACTTTGACTCGCCCGCCTTGTCGTGCTCGTCCTGCAGGCGGGTCATGTAGACGGCGTCGCATTCGCGGATGACCCCGTTCAGGTCGTCGCACTCCTCGTGGTGGATGCCGTTGCGGTCGAGGTATTCGACAATGTCGTCACCCATGCGCAGCTCCGGCGGCGACACGAAGACCAGGCGCATTCCCGAGTACCGGCACAGCAGGTAGCACAGCGACCGCAC
>CAZBFW010000903.1:0-1900 GCA_964491135.1 uncultured Phycisphaeraceae bacterium
AGATAATGAGCGGTGACTGGAGTTCAGACGTGTGCTCTTCCGATCTAAGTCGCCGTCTTCCGTCGTGCCGTCGGCGTACGTGATGGTGAACGGATGCCACGGTGCGTAATGCCACGTCTCCGGCTTCTGCACGAGCGCGGCGTGCAGCAGGCAGGCCCGGGCCTGTTCTTCGCTCAGGGCGGTGCGCTGGCCGGTGTTGGCGGCCGCGTCCTGCAGCACGAACTCCACCACCTGCCGCGATTTGAGCACGTCACCGCGCAGCGGTTGCAGCCCTGCCGGCAGCATCACCGGCGGTGCCGTCGACGCACCCGGCATGTATCGCGGGCCGACGACCATCGGGAAGTCAAACGTGTACGTGCCGTCCTCCCAGTCCAGCGTCTCCACGTACGCGATGCGAATCTCCACCCGGGCGCCAGGCTCGATGTTTGCCACGGACTGCGTGAAGATGTTCGGCCGGTCCTGCTCCAGCAGGCTGGCGACGTGCCCGGCCGCCTTCGCATCTTCGTAGATCTGCCGGGCCTCCTCACGCGGCTTGATGACACCGCGGATGACGCGCTCGCCGACGGTCATCGTCATGTCATCCACCGCCGCGTTCTGCGACAGCGGGAAAACGTAAACCCCTTCGATTTTGTAGTCGAAGGGGTTGTGGAACTTCTGCGTGACCTCCACCCGGGCCACGAACCCGGTGATCCGGACGTCCACGTCCGTATGCTCCAGCGGGCAGGGCCCCAGGCTTTGCCCATCCGGACCCGTCGCCTGGAGCATGCCTTCGCTGATCTTCTCCTGCCCCCACGCCGGCCCCGCCAGCCCGAACCCACCCGCCACCAGCCCGCCGACAATCGTCACAACTGCCTTTGATTTCATAACTTAAACTCCTGCCCTGAACCGCCCGCCGCCCCCCTCGTACCTGTGTGGGACCGTCCTCCCGACATGTCGGGACCGGGATTCCAGCCGGTTTTCCCCGCTTCTAGCTTCCAGTCTCGAGTCTCCAGTCCTCCAGAGTCTGTGGGACCACCTTCCTGTGTGGGACCGGCTTTCCAGCCGGTCTCTGCCCTATCTTGTGGGACCGTCCAGACGCGCCCGGATTCCAGCCGGTCTTTCTGGACCCCACCACCTCATTAGACCCGCGAAACCGGCGTTGGTTCCCGGTTTTCGGGCAGGCAGCCTGGAAACCGATCGCGCCCGGGCAGGCACCGGCCAATCGCCGCGTATGTTCAGGGTACGTCGCTCGGGCCGGTCGCCATGCAGGAATCTGTTTCATCCCAACCCGCAGAACCGCGCTGCCGCGTGCCGCTGCTGCCGTACCAGCGTGACGACGTGTGCTCCGCCGCGCGGTTCCGCTGGAACTGCTGGTCGCGGCAGACCGGAAAATCGTTCACCAAATCGCTGCGCCGCATTCTCCGCGGCCTGGCTCGCCGGCGCAACCAGGTCTTTCTTTCCGCCAGCGAACGCCAGAGCCTGGAACTGATGGTCAAGGCCCGCATGCACTGCCAGGCGCTTCAGATCGCCTTTGACTCCCACCTTGGGGCAGACCGCACCGACCTCATCTGCAAGCGATGCGAGATCATCCTGCCGCACCAGGTTCGCATCATCGCCCTGCCCGCCAATCCGCGCACCGTCCGCGGCTTCACCGGCGACGTGCTCCTCGACGAGTTCGCCATGCACGAGGACGACCGCGAAATCTGGGCGGCCGTCTTTCCGACCGTGCTGCGCGGCGACGGCGAGCTGGACGTGGCCTCCACGCCCCGCGGCTTGTCCAACGTGTTCGCCGAGCTTCGCGACAACGAGCGGTTCAGCCACTCCACGGTGACCCTGCCGGACGCCATCGCCCAGGGCCTGAACGTAGATCTGGAGGCCATCCGCCGCTCGATGGGCGATGAGGAACTGTTCCGCCAGGAGT
>CAZBFW010000904.1:0-1875 GCA_964491135.1 uncultured Phycisphaeraceae bacterium
GTGCGCAGCCGGGTGAATCCCTGCGCGCACAAGTACCGAACATCCTGCCGGCCCTGGCACTTCAGACCGGCCTCCAGGGCATCGATCACGCCGGTCCGGTCGAACTCGCGCAGAACGGCAGCCATGGCACGCGCCGCGTGTGGGGCGAGTTTGTCGCAATCAGCCAGGCGAGGGGTAAACAGGATGCCGACCCGGTCCGCCAGCCGGGCCACGAACTCCGGCGTGTTGCCGGAATTCGTTATCTGCGCGATGCAACGCTGCTGAAACGCCTTCGCCCGCTCCGGGTCGGTTGGATTCTCGTCGAGCCGGGCCAACTCCTGCTGAATCCAGTCATCCAGAGCACGATCGTCCAGTTCTCCGGACGGCGCGCGCCCCCGGAGTCCATCCAGGGCCTTGTCGGCATCCGTCGGGCCCGCCTCCTGTGCCAATGCCCCTGCGGTCAGCAGGACAATCAGAAACCCGGACACCAGGTTCCACCGGCCAGTTCTTCGGAGCCCGTCCGGCACCGATTCGCGCGCCTCCGCCAGCTTGTCGACCATGATCAAAGGACTCCGGGATCCGCCTCCCACCGCTGTTCCGTCTTTGGTGATCGCGCCAGCGTTAAACCCTACCGGATGGGCGTTGTCACTGTCAAGCACTGCTCGCCGAGCCAGATCTGACGCATCGGACCACGCTTGACGCCCGAATCGCAGCCTCGCTATACTGCCCGCCGTTCCGGCCTGATGCGGCTCGTGCCCAGCATTCGGGATTCGAAATGCCTCGATACGCCAATGTACCCGGGCCCACGATCCGGCGATTGAGCCTGTATCTGCGCCAGCTCGAATCCTTTTGGGCAGCCGGACATACCACGATTTCCAGCCAACGCCTCGGCAAAGCCCTGCGCGTAACAGACGCGCAGGTCCGCAAGGACCTCGCGTACTTCGGGCAGTTCGGCCGACCGGGCCTTGGATACCGTGTAGACGAGCTCATCGAGCAGGCCCGCCTCATCCTCGGGACAAATCGGGTCTGGGCGACTGCCCTCGTCGGCGCGGGCAACCTGGGGCGGGCCTTGGCCGCCTATCGTGGGTTCGCCGGACGGGGTTTCCGCATCGCTGCGGTTTTTGACACGAACATGAACCTCGTGGGACGCCCACTACCGCAATCGGATGGCCTTTTCGTTCGCCCGATGTCCGAGCTGTCGTCCGTCGTGAACGCAGAGAGAATCCGCATCGGGATCGTCGCCGTTCCGGCCGCAGAGGCCCAAACGGCGGCCGAGAACCTCCTGTCAGCCGGCATTCTGGGCCTGCTCAACTTTGCACCGGTCGCCCTGGACACACCCCCCGGGGTCCCCGTTGTGGCCGTCGATCTGGCCATTCACTTCGAGCAACTGGCCTTCCAGGTAACCGAGTTGGCATCCTGATTGCGCTCGGCCCCCGCCTTGCCCCGACCGCACTTCCGACGTAGCATGGAAGCTCTTCCGGAGCGATCCGGCTTGTCAGGAAAGGACGGCGAGATGACGGACAACCCGACGCGCGACTCAGAACTGTCAACCCGTGTTCAGCAGGCCATCGAGGAGTTGCGCCCGTACCTGCAAAATGACGGTGGAGACGTGGAGTTGGTGTCTGTGGAGGAGGGCGGAGTCGTCAGCGTCCGGTTCCACGGAGCCTGTTGCGGGTGTCCGCACGCTCAGGCGACGCTCAGCAACGGGATCCAACGCTCGCTCCAGCACAAGATACCGGAGGTGACTCAGGTCCTCCTGGTGCCGTAGACCGCCGGTCCCGCCCACCAGGACCCTGCTGAGAAGAGCGGTCCGCACGGTGCCGGCGCGGTTCGAGCCACCGCCACGCATAAGGCCGGCAAGGGCGATGAGCGAGGTGCAGCATGGATGCGGATGAG
>CAZBFW010000905.1:0-1864 GCA_964491135.1 uncultured Phycisphaeraceae bacterium
AATGCCGTTGTCGTTGCAGTCCTGGCTTGTGCCCGTGCCCAGGTCGCACGCGTCGTCGATGCTGTTGGCGTTGCAGTCCAGACCCGAGCAGGTTGAACCGACGCCCAGGAAGACGCCGCCGGTCGAAGCGCACACGGCCTCGAAGACGTTGTCCTCGCAACCGTCGTCGGAGCAGCAGGCGCCCGCCACGCACCCCGTCGACGCGTTGATCGTGAGGGTGAAGTCGGTCAGGCAGTTCGGCGCCGGGTAGGTATCCACCATCACGTAGTAGGTTCCCGGAGGCAGCGCCACGTTGGGAAGAGTCGCCACCAGGCCGGACCCGCTGGTTGCCGTGTACATGCAGGGGTCACCCAGCGGGCACACGTTGTCCACGGCGAGGCCGATCCAGTTGTTGCCCGTGACGTTGCCGGTGGCCGTGATGCTCACGCACGTCGGCTCGGTCACGACCAACTCGTACATGATGTCCTCGCCGCCGTCATACGAACCGAGGCAGGTGTCGAAGTAGTCGTTGCCGCGGCCGCAGGTGGTCTGGTTCGGGTCAGTGTATGGCAGATCCGCCGGGAGGGCGACCTCGATCGGCTCGTCGCAATCATCGCCCGGTGTCGGGCAGGTGATCCCCGCGCAATACACGCCGCTGTTGAAGTTGCCGCCGGCGGTCGTGCAGTCGGTCTCGGTCAGGTTTTGGCAATCGCCGGACGGCCAGAAGCAGCAAGCGCCCATCACGCACGGATTCGGATCGCAGGGCACGTCAGTCCCAACGTAGGTGCCGGACAGGGCCAGGCAGTCCGCCTCGGTCTCGATCGTGCAGGCGTCACCGACGCAGCACGCGCCCGTCGGGATGATGCACTGCTCGACCTTCAGATCGAAGTTGGGGATGCAGTCCGGCGTAGACCACGTATCCACCATGATGTAGTAGTCGCCCGGCTCCAAATGCAGGCAGTTGGGCTGCGCGCCGATTACCTTCGGAGTCGCCGCGGAGCCGTAGGCAGCGGCGATGCAGTCGTCCATCGGCGGGCAGGAATTCCCGATCGCGACGCCCGCATAAGTGGTGGTATACGGATTCAGCGTGATCGTGACATCCATCGCCTCTGTAACAGTCAAGTTGTACAGAATATCCTCGCCGCTGTCGTAGTAGTACAGACAGTGGGTCGTCGAGGCATAATCGTAGTCATCCACGAAACCGCAGTTCGTCTTGCCGAGCTGCTCATACGGCAGGTCGGCCAGACCCAGCGTCGCCGTCACCGGATTGGTGCAGTCTTCGCCCGGCTGAGGACACGGGTTGGGATCGCAGGTCGAGGGGTAGGCGCCCGGCGCGCCGCCGGCAGCCGTGCAATCCGCCGCCGTCTGCATCAGGCAGCTTCCGTCCTGATAGCAGCAAGCCACCTCAGGCTGTGGGCACGGATTCGGGTCGCAGTCAACGCCCTCGGTCCAGGAAGTGCCGCCCGCCGAGGTGCAGAACGGCTCCTTCAACTGCTCGCAATGTCCGTCCTCGAAGCAGCAGGCCCCGAATGGCAACTCGCACGGGTTCGGCTCGCACGATATGCCCGCCCCCTGCCAGTCACCCGCGCACCCCGCCTGCGTTGTCTGGGTGCAGATCTCGCCGATGCAGCAAGCACCGAGCGGGTAACAGTCGTGGATAATGCTGCCTTCCACCACGAAGTTCTCGCCCTGCACGTCCATCGAGACCCAAAGCGGGCAGAAAGGCAACTCCACTGTGCGCACGTAGAGCCCGGGAGCCAAAACCGGTGGGTCCACCGGCAACCGGACGACGAACGCGTCATCTACCGGCAGCGGCGGAGCGTCTGGGTTCGGCCAGTCCTCGCGCGCGTAGTTGAACGCGACGACCGGCGGCTCCCCTACGGGG
>CAZBFW010000906.1:0-1862 GCA_964491135.1 uncultured Phycisphaeraceae bacterium
CGCTACGTCTTCCGGGCGAACGACTATTACCTGGGCCTGATCGACTGGAGCGACCCCGACGATCCCATCCGGCAACTGATCATCCCGCGCCCGGAGGAGCTCCACGAATGGGGGCGCCTGGACGCCAGCAACGAAGCGGCCGTCTCCGTGGCCCCCGGCGTGCAGCACAAGTACGAACACACCGTGCTGCTGCTGTGCAACGAGGTGTGCGGGGCGTACTGCCGCTTCTGCTTCCGCAAGCGGCTCTTCATGGATGAGAACGAAGAGGTGACGCGGGACGTCTCGGAAGGCATCCGCTACATCGCGGGCAATCCGAACGTCACCAACGTGCTGCTGACCGGCGGAGACCCGCTGCTCATGAGCACGCGGCGCATCCGCGGAATCGTGGAATCGCTGCGGGCGATCCCGCATGTCCGCATCATCCGCGTCGGCTCCAAGATGCCGGCGTTTGACCCATGGCGGATCATCGATGACGCGGAGCTCCTGGACGTCTTCCGCACGCACTCCACGCCGCGGAAGCGCATCTACCTGATGGCCCACTTCGATCACCCGCGAGAGCTGACCGACCCGGCCGTGGAGGCCATTGACTGTGCCATCCGCAGCGGCGTGATCTGCGTCAACCAGTGCCCGCTGATCCGCGGCGTCAATGACGATTCCTTTGTCCTGAGCAACCTGTTCCGCGAACTCTCCTTCATCGGCTGCCCGCCGTACTACCTGTTCCAGGGCCGACCGACCGCCGGAAATGAGCCCTACACCGTGCCCATCGTCCGCGGGTGGGAGATCTTCCGGGCGGCCCTGCGGAGGGGGTCGGGCCTGTCCCGGCGAGCCCGATTTGTGATGTCGCACGCCACGGGAAAAGTGGAAATATCCGCCGTGGATGAACGGCACATCTACCTGCGCTATCACAGGGCGAAGGATCCGGCCCTTCGCGGCCAGTTCATGATCTACCAGCGCAACGACGACGCGCTCTGGCTGGATGAACTGGAGCCGGCCGACGAGTCCTCCCCCAGGTTCGAGCACACCTCACGGCTGGGCGTGGATGAGGGGCCGGAGTAAGACCTGCTCCGGAAACCGCAGTCGCCCGGTGATTCGCGAATGCCCCGGGCCCCGATCCGCCGATACCTCCAAAGTGGGTCGAGCAACGATCCCGCGGCCCCGGACACCCTTCGAGAAGATCATCATGGAACTGCACGAGCGGATCTCCGCGAAACTGGGCAAATTCCGACCCTCCCTGACCCTGGCCCTGAAACAGCGGGTGCAGGAACGGCTGGCCGAGGGCCGGTCGGTGTACGACTTCGGCCTGGGTGAGACGAAGGGACGACTGGATCCGGAAATCCGCGAAGCGGGGGAACGGGCGTTCCGCGAAGAGCGGACGATGTACACCGACCCGGCCGGGCTGCGCGAACTGCGCGAGGCCGTGCTGCAATGGCTCGGACTCTCGGACGTGTACGGACCGGGCAACGTCATCATCTGCACGGGCGCCAAGCAGGCCCTGTTCAACATCTTCCTGGCAGTCTGCAACCCGGCGGACGCCGCACTGCTGGAGGCGGCCCCGTGGGTGAGCTATCAGCCGCTGGCCACCGCCGCATATGCGTTCCCCGTGATGGTGTTGCCGTTGGGCACACAGCGGGAGTGGCTCAAGGTCACCCGGGAGGACGTGGAGCGGAACCTGGACGCCCGACCCCACGCCAAGCTCTTCCTTCTGAACAACCCGTGCAACCCGACGGCACAGCTCTACACCGCGGACGAAGTGGACACGATGCTGCGCGTGTGTGCCGAGCGCCGCGTCTACTTCGTGCTGGACCGGCTGTACTGGCGCATCCTGTTCGACGGCCGGCGGTACCCGGAGCCGCGCATCGACG
>CAZBFW010000907.1:0-1851 GCA_964491135.1 uncultured Phycisphaeraceae bacterium
GCGCTGAGCACCTCAAGGGCAGAGCGGATCATGTGCTGGGTCGAAAACCCCAGCCACTGACCTTCCGCCTGCCACCAGCGATCAATGAGCTGATCCACCAGTAGGACGTCGCCCGGCAGGTCTGGCACGTCGTCCGGTATCCGGCCCTGGCGAACAGTCCATTCGGCGATCAAGCGGGCGTACCGCTGGTGACTCTCCGGGGAACCGTACGGGCCCAGCAGATAGTCCTTTCGCCGGCCGGTGAACCGATCGGGAAGCGTCAGGTAGGCCGTCGCTCGACCGCGAATCACGCGGCGGCGATACGTCGGGAGGGATGGTTTTCTGGACATCGGACGATTGCGCGGAGCGCGCTCCGCGCTATTCGGCCGTCCGTCGTCTCTCGGTGCAGCGGGTCAGGCATTCGCAACTGCCCGCTGTGCAGAATCTTGCGATACGGGTGAGCGAGGGGACTCGAACCCCCGGCCTCCTGGACCACAACCAGGCGCTCTAGCCAACTGAGCTACGCTCACCATGCAACCGACCCGCCGGCAGAGGCCGGGCCTGCACGCCGACCGGTTGGCCAACCGGGAACTATACCGCCGCTTCGGCATTCCGACAACGGGGACGATCCCCAAACCGCATCCCGGGGGCTGGAAGCGGGTATCAGGGGGCGGTACGATGAATCTGATGAAGCGAGATGGCAGACACATCATGGCGTGCGGGCTGTGTGCCCTGGCCTGGGGACTGGCCGGCTGCGCGAATCCAGCTATCCGGGAGCGGTCTGCCCGCCGCGTTGAGCGAATCCATCAAACGCTGGCGCTGGCGCAAGAACGCGAGTCGCGGAGTCCGGCAAACATGAAGTGGACGCTGGACGTGTCGGCCAAACGCGAAGCCCAAAGCCCGGCCAACCTCGACCGCGACCTTGTAGGTACACGCATCCGCCGGGACGTGGAACAGTGGCCCGACCGGCAGATGGTACATGGTGCCTGGCTGGCCGATCTGTTCGACGGCAACCCCGCCAGTATCGAGCAGACGATCCCCAAGCTAACCAACTGATCGATCGCCCCGCCAGTCGGCGCCTCTGGTTTGCCCTGTAACGCCGGTGTTCTTGGGCGGTATCGCAGACCGTGTTGAACTGTGGACGGCTGGCCGAGCTTCAGCGGGCATCCCCCGGAGGCAAGTATGCCGCGTAGTTCTGCTCCCAATCGGCAAGGGCGCGGCCCCCAACTCCGATGCGATACACCCCGCCCGTGCGGGCGAGCCATTGGGTCAGACTCTCCTGCGGCAGGGTCGAATCCGTCGTCAGTTTGTGTGTGTGAGTCGCGCCGGACCAGCGACCGTGCGTCACGTATTCGAGGTAAGGCGAGTCCACACGGTCGATACGGGCAAGAACCCCGGTCTCTCCCTTGAACGTGTAGTTGCAGTGCGAATTGATTGTGTGGAATGTGCAGCCCGACCAACTTCCCCAGACATCGACGGAGTCGTGGTGAAACAGAATGCCGTCCGGCCCCACCTGCTGCCGCAGGTTTCGGACGAAGTAATAAGTGCGCAGCCAGTCGCCTCGATCAAAGTTGTCACCGTACCACCCGTCCAGGTTCCATTCCTTCGCGAACGCCTCCATCCAATTCAGTAGGTCCGCGTCGGACGTTCGCGACCACTGCGGGCAATTGATGTAGCCGAGCACCTTGATCCCCGCGGCGTGGCAGGCGTTTATGCAGGCGCGCACGGCCAACGGGTGTTCCCATGCGTAGTATTCTTGACCGTTACTCTCAAGGGGCTTGGACTTTCCACCCCGGAAGAGACCGTGAAAAAGAACAACCGTGCCGAAAGATCGGAAGAGCGTCGTGTAGGGAAAGAGTGTAGGATAGGGTG
>CAZBFW010000908.1:0-1836 GCA_964491135.1 uncultured Phycisphaeraceae bacterium
CTGACGTGGCTTCCGCTGTTGATCTTTCTTGCGGCCGCCGGCGTCTCTCTGGCGACCGGTACGTCGTGGGGGACGATGGCGATTCTCTGCCCGGCGGCGGTGGAAGTGGCTGGGCGGCTGGTGGTCGACCTGCCCTCGGACGATGCCCACCGCGTCTTCTATGCCTCGGTCGGAGCGGTGCTCGCCGGGGCCATCTTCGGCGATCACTGCTCGCCGATCAGCGACACCACGGTGCTCTCCGCGGCGGCCAGCGGATGCAGCCTGGAGGAGCACGTCTGGACTCAGGCCCCGTACGCGCTGGCCGCGTGTGTCGTCGCCGCTCTGGCCGGCAACGTGCTATGTACGTGGTTGGGATGGCCGGCGTGGTTGTGTATCGGCCTGGGCGTGATGGCGCTGGCGGCTGTCGTGCGCGGGCTCGGGCGGAGAACGTGAATTCGCACCGGCCCGCAAGGGCGGACCTTACCGCGTGCGCAGCCAGTTCACCAGGTCGTCGAGGTAACGTTCCCGGCTTTCCGCAAACTCCAATGTGTGACGGGCCCGCTGGTAGGTGGTGATCTGCAACGTCGGCCATGGGAGCTCGCGCAGGAACCGGCGAGTGGTGGCGTTGTCGATGATTCGCTCATCCTCGGCCAGCAGCACGTGCATCGGAACCGGCGGGGCTGTGGTGAGCCTCTGGGTCGTTCGATCCATCCGCCGCGAGGCGAGGAAGAATCCGGCCGTGGCCTGATGAAGCTGAAGCGTATCGTTGCGAAGCCACTCGATCCACGCGGGGTCGTCGGTGAACAACTCCGGATCATTCAGTGGAATGTCAAACAGCCGGCGGGTGTCGGACAGCATGGCCCAGCCGATGCGCAGCTTGTCCATGGCCGACACGTCCACGACGGGAAACAGGCCCGGCGTGACCAGGGTCAGGCTGGCGATCGGTTCCGGCCGCGTCACGTGCATGGCCGCCGCGAGCTTGCCGCCCCAGCTCACCCCGAGCAGGTGATGCCGCTGAAAGCCCGACCGCCGGGCGAGTTCATTCGCACAGGCAAACGCGTCGTCCAGCAACTGCCCGGGGCCGTCAGCGTGTCCGCGGTCCCTCGCGTTCCGGCCGGAGCCCCGCCGGTCCGGCTGGAGCACGGCAAACCCGGATTGCCGCAATCGCTCGGCCGACGCCTCGTACCACCCGCAATGCGACTGGATGCCGTGCAGGTACAGCACGCTGCCCACGGCCCGCTCGGGCGCCCAGTACCGCGCGTACGCCTCATATCCATCCGGCAGCCGAACGTGCAGTTCCTCGAACCCGGCCATCGGAGCCGATCCTACCGCCAATCCCGGCTGGTTTCACGCGGCAATTCCGGACCCGACCCGGGCCCATGACAGTCCCGCGGGCCGTGATAGAATGCCTGCGGAGTCCGAAGTCCCGGATTCGACAGGGAGAATCCGCGTGTCCGAGCAGACGGCCGATATCCGCCGTGCCCTGGCCCAATTCCTTCGCACCGACGCTCTTTTCGGCGTGCGAGCGGTGCCGATTCCGCAGCAGGCGTGCCCGACCGGGTCGGCGCAAGCATCCGCTGCCGCTTCACCGGTTGCCGGGCCGACCGTGGACCCGGCCGTTCGCGGGGAAAAGACCGCCGCATTGAAGGCGCTGGACGAACGGAGCGTGAGGAACTGCACGAAGTGCGGGCTCGCGACCACGCGGAAGAAGACCGTCTTCGGCCAGGGAGATCCGGCTGCCCGGCTGGTCTTCGTCGGGGAGGCACCCGGAGCGGACGAGGACCAGCAGGGCGTGGCCTTTGTGGGCCTGGCCGGGCAATTGCTCACCCGCATGATCGCGGCCATGGGCCTGACGCG
>CAZBFW010000909.1:0-665 GCA_964491135.1 uncultured Phycisphaeraceae bacterium
AGTACGAGGATGAGATCGACGGTCTGGTCACCGCCAAGACCAAGGAAATCGAGGAAATCTGACGCGCCGGGCCACGCGTGATTTCCCGGCCCGCGAATCCCTGCCCGCCCGGTGGGCGGAATCCGGCATCCACCGGACACTCGCCGGCAGCCGAAGCGAACGGCCCGATGACCGTCAGTGTCCGTTCGCCACCGCCCCAGTCAAGAGAACTCCAGTCTCGCTGTACATTCTTGCCGCCCTGCTGTACAATCCTCACGGATCGACGTTTCATGCTCGTTTCATGTAATCGTTGCCCATAATGGGATTCTGGTTGGCGCGCGCCATGTGCCACACGGGGGCCCGCGATGCGCCGGGATGGAAGGGTTCTCTCAGTGATTCTCTCACCACAAACGGAAGGAGAAAGATCGTGAAGCGAATGCTAATGGTCAGTCTGGTCCTGTCCCTTGCCCAGGCCACGTACGGCGGCATGGTGATTTCCGAGTGGATGTACGGCGGAACGGACGGCGAGTTCATCGAGTTCACCAACATCGGGCCCGACCCGGTGGACGTGACCGGCTGGAGCTTCGACGACGACAGCCAGACGCCGGGAACCATGGACCTGAGCGGGTTCGGTGTTGTCGACGCCGGCGAATCAGTGATTCTCACGGAAGCGCCGGCGGCGGACT
>CAZBFW010000909.1:675-1241 GCA_964491135.1 uncultured Phycisphaeraceae bacterium
CGGTGACTGGAGTTCAGACGTGTGCTCTTCCGATCTGAAGCGCCGGCGGCGGACTTCGCCACCGCGTGGGGTCTGTCGGGCGTGGCGATTGTCGGCGACCTGACGGCCAACCTCGGCCGCAACGACCAGATCAACCTCTACGACGCCGACGACAATCTGATCGATCAACTGTCCTACGGCGATGAGGATTACCCGGGTACGGTCCGCGCGAACGGTGCGAGCTGCAACATCCCGGCCACCGACTACGGTTACAGCGAGGTACAGCTCACCTGGGTCCTGGCCACGGTGGGCGATTTCTACGGCTCGTGGGCGTCGACGGGCGGTAACATCGGCAGCCCCGGCATTGTCATTCCGGAGCCGGCCACGCTAGCCCTCGTCGCGGTGTGCGGCCTGCTGATCGCACGCCGCCGCGCATAGGCACCGGCGCACGTATTGTCCTGAACCGTAGCCGGAACGCTCCCCGGCCCATGCCCGGCCAAGGGCGGGGCAGTCGCGCCGATCGCGAGGAGAGACCCACGCATGCAACTCCCCACGGGAGGCAGAGGCACGGTGTGTCTCTGCCTCCG
>CAZBFW010000909.1:1251-1836 GCA_964491135.1 uncultured Phycisphaeraceae bacterium
CGCGCTGGTGCGAGCGACACCGCCCCCTGTGGGACCGGCTTTCTCCTTGTGGAACCAGCTGCTTCTGTGGGACCGGCTTTCCAGCCGGTCTCCGCTTCCTCTTGTTTCCAACTCAAGTTTCTGGTTCTCTAGAGTTTGTGGGACCGGCTTTCCAGCCGGTCTTCCCTGCTTCTAGTCTCTAGCTCGCTTGGCCGAGATGCCGCTTGACCGAGAATCCCATCTCGGTCCTCACCGTCCTGCTCGCTTGACCGAGATTCCCATCTCGGCCTATCGCCTTGCGCTTGTCGTTTGACCGAGATTCCCATCTCGGCCCTCACTGCTTGACCGAAATTGCCGCTTGACCGAGATTCCCATCTCGGCCCGCCCCCTTGCGCTTGTCGCTTGGCCGAGATTCCCATCTCGGCCCGCCCCTTCCAACCACGAGTCCGCTCCGCTCCTCTGAAGATACGCCGTTTTCGTGCAGAATGGCGAGCGATGCCGATCATGGCGACCTGGGCCGTGAGCGGTTTGGCCGACCGCCCGGCGGCGACACGCCCCCCCCGCGTGCCGAGATCGGAAGAGCACACGTCTGAACTCCAGTCACCG
>CAZBFW010000910.1:0-1835 GCA_964491135.1 uncultured Phycisphaeraceae bacterium
CTACACCCTATCCTACACTCTTTCCCTACACGACGCTCTTCCGATCTGCCACCCTACGCGAACCCGTGATGGCGGACCGGTTCTATCCTGGCTCTCCCGGCGCCTGCCGAGCCGAGGCCGAGCAGTACTGTCGACTGGAGCCGGCCGACCTGGAAGCGGTGCGGCGACCGGCGCGAGGGGGCATCGTTCCGCATGCCGGTTGGATATGCAGTGGGCGCGTGGCCGGTCGCGTGTTCGCGGTCCTGCAGCGAACGGCCCGCCCGCAGACGTTTGTTCTGTTTGGAACCATGCATCGTGTCCGGGGCCGCGTGGCACGCCTTCAGGGCGAGGGCCGATGGGCCACGCCGCTGGGTGCTCTCGATGTGAACGCGTCGCTCGCGCAACAGATCCTGGAAGGCACCGACCTTGTCGTCGATGACCCGGCCGCGCACGAGGATGAGCATTCCCTTGAAGTGCAGACCCCCTTTCTCAAGCACCTCTTTCCGGACGCGAGCATCCTGCCGATTCTCATGCCGCCCGTGTCGGAGGCGGTTGCCATTGGCCGGTTGGTCGGCGATGCGATCGCCGCCACGGGAGAAGAGGCCCTGGTGATCGGTTCGACGGACCTGACGCACTACGGACCGGCCTACGGGTTCGTGCCGGAGGGTTCCGGGGAGGAGGGGTACAACTGGGCGCGAGAGGTGAACGACCGCCGGCTCCTCGCCCCGATGCTTCACTTTCAGCCGGAGGAGGTCGTGCTCGAGGCTGCCGAGCATCACAACGCTTGCGGACCCGGGGCGATTGCCGCCACAATGGCGGCGGTGGAACGGCTGGGCGCGACGACCGCCGCATTGCTGACGCACACCACCAGTCGTGAGGTGCTTGGGGACCGCAGCTTTGGCGGAGCGGTGGGGTACGCCGGCATCGTCTACAGTTAGCGGCGGGAAGACGGTATCGATCGAGGTACACATGACCGATTCCTATGCAGTGGGGGTGGATCTGGGCGGAACCACCGTTCGTATCGCCCTGGTCGATCGCACGGGCCGCATCCACCATGAGGCCGCGTATGATTCTCACGTGGAGCGCGGCCCCGAGCCTGTCATTGACGACATGGCCCGCTGGGTGGGCGAGGTCATCGCCGCGGCCGGCGTGCCGCGTGAGAGACTCGTCGGCATCGGCATCGGCTCGCCCGGTCCGCTGAGCCCAAGTCGGGGGATCGTTCACAAGGCGGCGAACCTGCCGGACTGGGTCAACGTGCCCCTGACCCGTGCCATGCAGCAGCGCACGGGCCTGCGAACCATCATGGACAACGATGCGAACCTGGCGGCCTACGGGGAATTCTGGGCCGGCGCCGGCAAGGACGTGGACAACATGGTCATGCTGACGCTTGGGACCGGCATCGGGGCCGGGGTCGTGATCCGGGGTGAGTTGCTGCACGGGCACTTTGAGAACGCGGGGGAGCTGGGCCACTGGATCGTGGTGCCGAACGGCCGCCGCTGTTCGTGCGGGCAGCGTGGATGCCTGGAGGCGTACGCTTCGGCCGGCAACGTCGCCCGGCGCGTGGCGGAGAGCATGCGGGACGGGGAGCCGAGCATTCTGTCCGGCCTCGTGGAGAAGGGCGTGCCGTTCGGCGCTCGGGAGGTGGTGCAGGCCGTTCAGGACGGCGATCCGCTTGCCTCTCGCCTGTGGGACGAGGCGTGCTACTACCTGGCCATCGCGTGCGTGAACATTCAGCACGCGTACAACCCCACCCGCATCGTCATGGCCGGCGGCATGAGCAAGGCCGGCGATGTCCTGACGCAGCTTGTTCAGAAGCACTTCGAGCTGCTGGCCTGGAACCTGTACGACGACTATCC
>CAZBFW010000911.1:0-1830 GCA_964491135.1 uncultured Phycisphaeraceae bacterium
CACAAGCAGTTCATCCCCGCGTCGAACCTCAAGGTGTTCACCACGGCCGCCGCGCTGGAGCGGCTCGGCCCGGACTTCACCTACGAAACCTGGCTGAACGCCGTCGGCCCGATCGGCGACGACGGCACGCTGAACGGCAGCCTGGTCATCGTCGGTTCCGGCGATCCGTCGCTCGGCGCGTGGCATCCGGACGAAGAGCAGAACAGCCGCCAACTGCTGGCCGGCTGGGTGGAGAAAATCAAAGCCGCCGGCATCCGCCGCATCGCCGGCGACGTCGTGGGTGACGGCCGGTGCTTCACCGAGGAGTTCATCGGTCCGCACTGGGAATACTACGACCTGCCGTTCTGGTTCTCGGCCGGCTCCAGCGGGCTGGCCATGGAGGAGAATGCCTTCCGCGTCTACATCCGGCCGACCGCGGTGGGCGAACCCGCCTCCATCGAGGTTGTTCCCCCGACCGCCTACATCACCCTCATCAACGAAACGCGAACCGTGGAAGCCGGCGGCGTCAGCAACGCGGACAGCACGAACTGCCAGGTCGAGGGCAACACCGTGAAGTTCGCCGGCACCATCGCGATGGACAAGCCGTTCATCCGTGAGCGGGCGGCCATCTGGGACGGTGCGCGCTACGCCGCGTTCCTGCTTCGCGAAGCACTGGAGCGCGATGGCATTTCCGTGGCGGGGCAGGCGGTGAATATCCGCGATCTGGACAATCCGGCCTCCCTGGATGCGGCGGAGGCCCGGACCCTCGCCGTGTACACGTCGCCGCCCATGGCGGAACTCGTGAAGGTCGTGAACAAGCCGAGCCACAACTTTTTCGCGGACCAGATTCTGCGGACGATGGGCCTGCAGCGGCGGGGCGTCGGCAGCTTCGACGCGGGCGTGGAGGAGGTGCGGTCGTGGCTGGCCGACATCGGCGTTCCGCAGACGCAGGCCATCCAGATGTTCGACGGCTCTGGCCTCGCCCGGGACAACCTCATCCAGCCCCGGCAGATGTGTCACGTGCTGCGGCACATGGCCCGCCCCGGTCCCGGCCGTGCGGCGTTCGTGGATTCGCTGCCCGTGGCTGGCGTCGACGGCAGCTTGGCCGGTCGGATGAAGGACCCGCCCACTCGGGGAAACGTACGGGCCAAAACGGGGTACATTTCCAACGCCCGTACCCTCTCGGGCTACGCGACCAACGCGGCCGGGCAGCAGCTTGTGTTCGCGATGATGTGCAATCAGTACACCGTCCCGACTCGGGAAGTGAACGAGATGCAGGACCGGGCATGCACGATTCTGGCGTCCTGGAAGCCGTAGGAAACCGACTCCGTCGTCCGGCCCCTCAACCAGGATGGGCCGTCCGATAATACCACACTTCGCACCGTCTGACCCCCGTTGATTCGGTGGAGAATGGGTTCTACGATTCGTGTAGGGCTGAAAGTACATTCGCAATTCGGACAGGGGCGCAGGGTCGTAGAGCATGGCCAGACCCGTGCAGGCGGGAGGCCTACGATCCGAAAGGGGGTCTGGTACGGATGCGAGTGGGGCTGGCGGGAGGACCGCGAGCAAGCTGCTGGCTTGTTTCGGTCGCGCTTGCCTATGGGGGAGCAAGGGTGCTGCAGAGGGGGAATGAACATCTATTACACACGGTGACCCGCCTGGTGGGCCTGCTGGCTGTTGTCGGGGCCCTTGGCGGTGTGCGCGTGTGCGCAGACGGTCCGGCCATCGACGTCTGGTACGGGTCGGAGCAGGACTTCGGCACTACCGGCGTGCCCCAGCGCTGGGTGAACGTGCTCGGCAACGTGTCCGACCCGGACGGCGTGGCCTCGCTGAGCTATCAGCTTAACGGCG
>CAZBFW010000912.1:0-1826 GCA_964491135.1 uncultured Phycisphaeraceae bacterium
CCGCCCGGACGATCAGGTCATCCAGTTGGACCGCCGCATCGCTCACCGGCCCACCGCCTCCACAAGAGCGGCCACGTTGCCCTCCAGCAACTCGTCGAAGGAAGACTGCCCGTCCGTCAGGGCCGGGAAGTTGCCGAACACGACCACTTTTGCGCCCAGACGCTCCGCAAGCGCGTCGGCCACGCGACGGCCTTCCGGCAGGTTCGCAATCACCAGCTTTGCGCCGGCCTGCTCACCCTCCTGGATGGCCCGGTTCACATCGCCCGTGCCGGCAGCGTCTGCCCCGCTGAACGTCCCGACGACGTTCAGCCCCAGCCACGCACAAAACGCGGCCTGATGGACACTGGCCAGAACAGGCGTGCCATTCGAACCTTCCACCCGGCGACGGCACTGCTCGGACACCTCACGGATTCGATGGTCGATCTCGCCCAGCCGCCTCTCTGCCGCGTCACGCTCCAGCAGCCCAACCGCAACCAGGGAGTCGGCCGTCTGCCGGCACGCCGACAGGTAGCTTTCCGGCTCACACAGCCCGCCCGCGATGGTGATCTCCACGAAACGCAGGCCATCCTCCTTGGCACCGAGAAGCCTGGCGTCGAGCGACTTCTGGAACTCCAGCCGCAGCAACACCCGGCAGCGGCGAAGCTCCGCCACCTGACTCGGGCGGATATCGAAATGCCCCGGGCACATGCCGGGCTCGGCCAGACGAAGCACCGGGGCCGATGCGCCCAACAGGTCCTTGACGGCACATTCCAGGAACGAGTTCGTGGCGGCCACGGCCGCAACAGGCGGGTCCGACCGTTTCCGACAGCCGGAAGGCAACACCGCCAACGCCACCAACAGCAGGATGAACGTTCGCTTGTTCATGGGCTTTCGCGTCGGGGACCGTCCTGCACGGCAAATCGACGAAATACCCCCACGTCACGCATGCAGATGCACCACGCCCGGTCGTTCAATGAAGAGTCGTGACCTTCCTGTCCGGCGTTCCTGGACGGCGGACCGGGGCGTCACGCAGCCCGCTTCGCCGGAGCGGTCCTGGCACCGCCGTGGCACCGGCCCGCCGGAACACAGACCGCACGGCACGCTTGACGAGATGTCCGCGTGGTATTACGCTTCCACAAATCGTATGATGACAACCGGTAGCACGCAAGAGGGATTCCGTGTGAACACGTCCGACCGGCGAATCGCCTACTTCGACGCCCTGGCCGCCCAGTGGGACGACGAAGAGCCCTCCGGCCGGACCATGACCGATCGACTGAGTCAACAAGCGCACCTGCTGGACCTCCGACCGGGTCAGGCCCTCCTGGAGGTCGGCTGCGGCACGGGCAAGACGACCGCCTGGCTGGCAGCCCAGGTTGCACCCGGCCGCGTCACCGCCATTGACTTCGCGCCGGAGATGGTGGCCCGGGCCGAACGCAAGGGCATCGACGCGGATTTCGCCTGCCTGGACGTTTGCAGCGACCGCCTCGGCTGCGGCCGCTACGATGTGGTCCTGTGCTTCCACAGCTTCCCTCACTTCCGGGATCAAGCCGCCGCCCTGGAGAACATCGCGAAGGCCCTCACGCCCGGCGGGCGGCTGATCGTGATGCACCTGGCCGGCAGCGCGCACATCAACCACTTCCATGCCGGCGTCAACGGTCCCGTCAACCACGACGTTCTGCCGGCCGGCGTCGAATGGAAGCCGCTGCTGGCCGCGGCGGGCCTGAGGCAGGTGACGCTTATGGACCGCGAAGACCTGTTCTTCCTGGACGCCGTTCACGAAACCGGCCGCGCCGGCTGACCAAGATCGGAAGAGCGTCGTGTAGGGAAAGAGTGTAGGATAGGGTGTA
>CAZBFW010000913.1:0-1826 GCA_964491135.1 uncultured Phycisphaeraceae bacterium
TCCAGCTCGTTCCGTCGTTCGCGCCGCCGGCGGCCTGGTTGACGTAGACGCGGGGAGTCTCCGTGAAGTACGTAGCCATCGACGCAAAGTCGGCCAGATCCACGTCATCATCTCCGTCCTCATCGTATCGCGTGCAGCCCGGCTCAATGCCGCCGTCCGGACCTGTCAGGCACTGGGCCACCGCCGGATAGTCCGCTGCATCCACGTCGCCGTCGCAATCGGCGTCAAACGCGTTTGTCTCAGGATCCGGCAGCAAGGGGCAGATGTCGTCTGCATCTGGAACGCCGTCGTCGTCTGTATCGGGGTTCAGCGGATCGGTTCCCAGGATCAGCACCTCTTCCCCGTCCGTAAGCCCATCGGCGTCGGTATCCGAATTCAGGGGGTCCGTGCCCGCGGCCAACTCCTGCGCGTTGGTCAGGTCGTCCGGTTCCTCGTCCGTCGCAGCGAGGTGACCGAGGTCTCCAAAATAGTGCATCTCCCAGTCGTCGTGAAGCCCATCCGAATCGCTGTCGGTGACGCGGCGCTCCAGCTCGATCGTGTAATACGCATCCTGCGTGTTGCCGGCCCAGTACTCCATGTTGAAAGCGGCAGCCTCGACAAACTCGTACCAGACGTAGCCGAGGTGCTCAATGCGGAGGATGACGACGCTGCTGGCTTCGCCATACGTGTGCAGAATGGTGCCGTCCTTGAACGGGTTACGCGGCAGGTGAGCGTATCCGTTTGCGTCTGTCGTGAAGTAGAGGTCCGGCGTGTTGTCGAAAGTCTTGCCGTACCAACCCGGCCCGCCGGTTGCGCGATACACGCGCACATCTGCCCCGACCCGCGGATGCCCGAAGGGATCCACAAACAGGAAGTGGTTGTTCTCCGGCAACTCCTGAAGGTACTCGCCGATGTTGGAGGGAGCATTCATGTTGCCGCAGCAAGCGCGCTGACCGCCGATCCGGTTCAGTGCGCCCGCCTCGTACGGTGACCACTGGAACCCGTACGGCCCGCTCATCACTCCGCCGTTGACGTTGTAGTGCAGAACCTCGCCCCAGGCCAGATACGGCATGTATTCGCTACCGCCGACGTAGGTGTCGCCCTCCCAGATCTGGACCGAATCGTATCCACCGTTGTGCGCGGTGTTGTGAACATCGAAACCGTACGAGTCGATGAGATACCGGGCATGGCCCAGCTCGTGGATCAGGCTCTGCTCGATGTAGAACGGGTTATCGATGCTGGTTGACGTGTGATTGTCGTAGAACCCACCGCCCGTGTAGGCCTCAAACCCCCATTGCAGATCCGGAGTCTTGTCCGAGCTGTCAGGATTGTTCGTCGGAAGACCATAGTTGACCGGCAACTGGTCATCCGGCACGACGATGATCCGATCGATCCGCACGCGGTCCACGCAGCCCTGCGGCGTGTTCGGCCAGATCGCGTTCTCGTAAAGCTCGTTCTGCTTGGCCATCTGGGCCTGGATCCAGTCCTCCCACGAAATGCGCCCGACCCCCAGCATGTATTGATACTGCTTGAAGTACCGCCAGGTGGTTTCCTCCACCCAGAAGCTCGCAATCAGCGCGTCCGTGTCGTCACGAATGTGGTTGTTCGCCTCCGATACCTCCACGATCGCATCGGCCGGATCGACGATCAACTCCACGGTATGCCGGCCTTCTTCCCAGACCCAGGGCAGCCGCACCAGGCGCCAGCCGGTGGGCGGGCTGGCCTCGTTGTAGGCCCAGGGATTCTTCGGCCAGTAATTCGCGTTTCGCAGTGAGGCGTCATCCGTCGGGTTGGGATAGCCGCTGTAGTCGAAAGTGTACGGCGGCGTCAGCGCTTCAAAATCCGTG
>CAZBFW010000914.1:0-1824 GCA_964491135.1 uncultured Phycisphaeraceae bacterium
GAGACGCCTCGACATACCGAATCTGCGTCCAGTACGGTGAGTCCGGATACCACTTGGACTCGTACCCCAGAATCTGCGGCAGGCCCGAGTCCAGCCCGGAGTAGTCCACCAGCAGCGGAGGCAGAATCTTGTACGACAGCCCGGGGTTCCCGATGATGCCGATCGAGTACTCCGGCCCGCTGAGAAACTCCTGCACGAGAATGGGAATGCGACCGTAGGTTGCCCGGACCCAGTCGATGTAGTTCAGCAGCTCCGCGGTGTCGCGCACCACGGCGTCCTTCGTGATCCCGATGCTGCTGTCGCCGTAGTTGGGCTTCACGATGGCCGGGAACGTGGCGGGCAGCGTCGCCGTGGTATCGTCCGTGCCCAGGTACGATTCCATCGGCACCGGGATGTCCAGCGACTCCGCGATCCCCCGCACCATGCTCTTGTTGTAGCAGAGACCCAGGCAGGCCGGCCCCGCGCCCGTGTAGGGCACGTTCAGCATCTCCAGGATGGCCGGAACGTGGAGCTCCATGAACGGATCGTTGCGATAGCCTTCGTCGCACAGGTTAAACACGAACGACGGCGGGTTTGTGACCAGCGCCTTGAGCAGGTTCTGGTGATTGTCCAGGTACGTGAACTCGTACCCCTCCAGCTCCGCCAGGCCCTGCTTGAGCCGCTCGATCGTGTCAAAATCCTCCGCGTTGAACTTGCCGCCCACCTTCACCGAGTCGGGCAGCGACGGGTCGCCCATGGTCACGGTGACCTTCGGGTGCGAGGGGGCGGACCGGGCGGGCTTGGTCACCATCCGTTTCGGGGCCTGGCCCGTGATCACCAGGCGGTGCGCCATCATGCCCAGATCCTGACCGCGGGACGAATCCGCGTGCATGGCCCCGTGGACGCGGACCAACTGGTACCCCACCCTTTCCAGCAGATCGGAAAGCTGGTCGGCCGTATACAGGCGCTCCGCATAGAACTGGTCGGCAATGACCCCGCGCTCCGCATGCACGATCACTTCGCGCGATACGATCCGTTCGCCCGCCTTGGAAAGCGACCGCTCGCGGCAGACGAAGTGGTTCTGGTCGATCCACTCCCACGACCGCGGCTCAAAATGGTCCCGCAGCCACGCCCCGTTGGCCACGTCCAGCACCAGGATGCCGTTTGACGCGAGCAGCCTGGCCACGTTCCGCAGAACGGCCTCATCGTCGGACTTCTGCTCGAAGTACCCGAACGAGTTGCCCAGAATGGTCACGCAGTGGAAGGGCGGACCCTTGATGCGACACCGCCGGGCGTCCCCCTCGTGGAACGACACGGTCAGCCCCTCGGCCCGGGCCCGCTTGCGGGCCAGGCGGATGAGGTAGCGGGAACGGTCCACCCCTGTCACGCAGCGAAATCCGCGGCGGGCAAACTCCAGCGAATGCCGGCCCTGCCCGCAACAGAGGTCCAGAATGCGGTCATTCGGCTCCAGCAGGGCCGCCTGAATGACCGTGTCGACTTCGCGACGGGTGTTCTCCGCGTTCTCCACCACGTCGCCGTCCGTCTTGAGGTACAGCGAGTTGAACAGCGTCCGCCACCAGTCGGACGGCAGATGCCGTTCCAGATCAGGAACCGGGCCCAGGGTCCTGGGCGCAACGGGCTGCCCGTTTGTCGAGCCGGGCTTCGCGCAAGTCACGTTTGCCGTAGCCACTGTAGAAAAGTCCTTTGCATTGCGGCGCTCTGGCGAGCGTCAAGCCTTCTGAAACCTGTTCCGCGGCGGGCGGCCCGGCGGCCGCGCGATGCACGACCGCTCCTTCCGCCCGCCGCCCATATCCGTAACGCCGCGCCGATCAATCCATTCCATCG
>CAZBFW010000915.1:0-1821 GCA_964491135.1 uncultured Phycisphaeraceae bacterium
ATGTTCCCCGTGGAGACCAGCCGCAGGCCGCGGAAACGGTCGCGGCCCAGGCATTCCTGCACCTTCGCGCCCAGATTGCCGGTCCGCAGCGTCCGCATGGATGCAATGGCGTTGCCGACCAGGGCAAACGGGCGCCGCATGTTGCTGCTCACCCACAAGGAGGTCGGCGGCAGGGGCAGGCCTTTCTTCCGCCGCTGTTCCAGCTCCTCGTCGCTGAAGTAACCGAGGGAAAGAAGCACGCTCTCGCTCATGCGCGTGCCGAACACCTCGTAGGCGTGCAGGTCGGAAACGCCCTCGCCGGGATACATCACGTCGTCGTCGGACGGGATGTAGTTGATGCTCTCGCGGTATTCCGGCGTCATCGGGTAGAGGTGGATTCGCCGGTCGTCCGCCTCCTGCGCCAGCACCACGATCTGCTCTTTGCCCGCGGCACTGCCCGCCCCGATCGGCATCTGCCAGGCCGGACCGAAGAACCGCACCATGTCCGGGTGCATGAACGCGATCCGCAGCCGGCCGCCGGCAATCCCGATCCCGATCGGCTGATCGGGCTTGAAGGCAAGCCGCTCCTTCGAGACGGCGTCCGTCAGCTCCTCCAGCTGGCGGGTGATGGACGCCACCTGGCCCGCCGGCCGGTCGGTCGCGATCGCGCGGGACGCCGCTTCCACCTCCAGCTCCTCGGGGAACAGCAGCCCGCGGGCCGAGGCCAGCATGCCCTCCAGCAGGGCCAGGTCCATCGGCTGGGTTACGTCGGAGCAGAGAAGGTCATACTCCGGATCGGCCGGCGTGGTGGTGACGGTGCGGATGTCCCCTCCGTCACGACTGATGGCCTCGACGACGTCGGTCAGGTAGTACTGGCCCTGGGCGTTGTCGTTCGTGAGATTCTGGAGACACCGCAGCAGGCGGTTCGCCCGGATGGCGTAGAGCGGACAGTTTCCTTCCGTCAGGTCCAGAAGGGCCTGCCGGGCCGGCCCGTCGGCCTCCGCCGCAATGTCCCGCTCCTCCAGGATGCGCAACACGCGCCCGTTTTCGCCTCGCAGAACGCGGCCCTTGCCGCGGTTCTTCGGCGGCTCGTAGCGGGCGCTGAGGAACGTCAGGTCCGCCTCGCCCGCCCCGGCTCGATGCGTGTCCCACAACCGGCGGAACACCGACGGCGGCACGATGCGATCACCCATGGTGATGATGAGCAGCGGGTCCCTCTCCCGCAGCCCGGCCACGCTGTACGCCTCATACGCCGCGAACGCCGTGCCGCCCGCCGGGTTGTCCGACCGGACGTACACGTTGTCCGGCCCCAGGGCGGCCGACACCTCCTCGTGACGATAGCCGACCAGGCAGATCACCGGCGACGGACTGACGCGGCCAAACGCATCGATGGAGTGACGGGCCAGCGGCGTACCGTGGACGGGCTGAATGCACTTGGGGTCCTTGCCGAAGCGCGTCCCTTTGCCGGCGGCCAGGATCACCAGCACGGGCGATTCCGTGATGATGCCGCCGTGGAGGGCCGGGCTCTGCGGGTTGAGGATCTTGTCGGGGCTCAGCGAGACGGCGTCCCGAAGAGGGCGGGGCGCGGGCGATGGACCTGGTTGCGGCGATTTCATGCTGTTCGTTCCACACTCGCTTGGGCCGCTGCACTGGGCCCTCTCAGAGCCTGACCCCTCACGCCGGAGGTTCGGAACGATTCTACCTGCGTGTGAATCGGCACGGTAGGCGGTCCATCGGATGCGTCGGGCTTGCCTTCCGGCCCTCCACCCGCCATGCTGACGCCGGAAGCCCATGCCGTGCAAGCGGCGCGACGGAGCAATCGCGATGCGAGAACGGAGTCCG
>CAZBFW010000916.1:0-1819 GCA_964491135.1 uncultured Phycisphaeraceae bacterium
AAATGTCGCAGAAGTCGATGACGCCGTTCCCGTTGCAGTCGGTATCCACGTGCTCGCAGAAATCCAGCACGCCGTTCGCGTCGCAATCCGTGGCCGACCCGTCGGCGATCTGGCAGTCGTCCGGCACCTCGTTTTCGTCGCAGTCGTTGCCCTCCAGTTGGCATTCGTCCGGAATCCCGTCGTTGTTGCAGTCGGGCGAACAGAGAAAGATGCAGAAATACGGACCGCCGGGCGCCGTACTGTTCTCGTCGATCTCGCACTCGTCCGGCCGCGCGTTATAGTTGCAGTCCGGGCTGGTGGTACCCGCGTCTTGTGCATCCGGGACGCCATTCTGGTTACAGTCGTAATCCTCACACACGTCCGGCCAGCCATTCGGCGGGTACACGTCGCACAGCGCCGGGACCACCCAGCCGACGCCCAGCGGATCCTGGAACTGCCCGCCGGTCTGGAAATGCACGCACGACCCCGTCTCACAGCCCGGATAGCCAAGGCCGTAGCCGCACTCCAACTGCACGCTGTCAATCACATAGTCGTCGTCCAGCGGACACTCGTAAACGGCCTCACCGGCCAGCTCGAACGAAAGGTAGGACGGTTGGCCGTACCAGACGGGTCCGTCGGTCGCCGCGTTATAGATGCGGTCCAGCGGACCGTCATCCGCATAGAATGTCGCCGACGTCGTCCCGATCGTCGGTGCCGCCCCCGCGCCAAGCGCAAACGCCATCACGAGGCCGCCGTCCGCGGTCGTGGGTACGAAGGTCCCGCCCGCGCCTCCGCTGCCGCCGACGAGCCGGCCCGTCCAGAAGCTGATGAACACCTGGCTGTCGCCGTCGTTGGATGCCTGGAAGTAGAAGGGCAAGCCCGCGTCCGCCGCCCGGTACAGAAGCTCTCCCGTCCCTTGCCAAGGCTCCAGCGTCCCGTAGTACAGCAGCGCGCCGCCCAGGTAGTTCGCATGAAGAGGGTTCCCCGCGGCATTGAAAGAATCGTAGATCTCCACGAGCACGCAGGCATCCTCGAACGTCTCAGTCGTCGACCAGTTGCCCAGGCCACCGTATCGGATCTCGGTGACTACGGCGGACTCGCCGTCGCTGGACGGAACCTCCAGGTTGTAGACGTTTGCCCAGCACCACGAATCGAAGTTCCAGTACGGCCTCTGCGATTGCCGGTAGAAAACATGCGTCGCCTGCGTGTCGCGCAGCCCGTTCACCACTGCGTCCGTCTTAACCGGCAGAACCGAGCCATCCCCAACCACCGGCAGCGACGCCATCGGCTCCCTGCCTGGCTCCGCGTGCAGCGTCGCCTTGTCCAGCGTCCTCACCCGCGCCGGCCTGACCACGCGGTATTGCCGCCCGTTGTGCGTCACCGATTCCGGCAGTTCCGCCCGGGTCATCGCGGCCCCGGCCACCATTCCCGCAACAGCCGCAGCCCATCCTGTCAGTCGCCAGTGTCCGTTTCGTGTCGCCATGATGTGATCCTCCCCTTTCCCGATGACATGTGCCCAACCCAACCGCCCGCAATCCCGCTCCCTGCGGCCCCAAACACCCTTGGACCCGCTCTCCAATGTACCCAATCCCGCCCGCCGGAGAAAACAAGAACTTAAGAGCCTCAGCACAACCGCCGCAACCTTCTGCAAGAGAGACAATTACGCCGGGCAAGCGGTCAGCGCAGAAACGGGGCCAAGCGCGCCTTTGCGACAAGTCGCCGCCGACTATACTGGCAGCGCCTCGTCGCTCCTGAAGCGTCGCGGCCCGGACTCGACGGTTATGTATTACTTCTCCTGTCCCTCCTGCAACAACAACGACCGCTTCTACCGCGTCGAATC
>CAZBFW010000917.1:0-1818 GCA_964491135.1 uncultured Phycisphaeraceae bacterium
GAACCGCTCCTGAGCACTCGGATTCCTGTACAGCCGAGGTCGATCGGCTATACTGGGAAATTCTAGCCCGCGCCCGCGGGTTGGACAAGGGTTGCCCCAAGGGTGCGGCCGAACCGTCTCCTGTTGAATGGAACAAAGCCGTGCAGATGCCACTGACAACGGCGTGGATAAAGCACTTGTGACTCGTCGCCCCATGCACGTCGCCCTGGTCTCCCTGGGCTGTGCGAAGAATCTTGTTGACTCCGAAAAGATGCTCGGCCAACTGGCCGAGGCCGGCTGCGTGATCACGAGCGACGCCGGTGACGCAGACGCGGTTGTGGTCAACACTTGCGGGTTCCTCGCCGCCGCCCGGGAGGAGGCGCTGCAGGCCATCCGCGACGTCGTCCGGCTCAAACGCCGAGGCCGGTGCCGGCGGGTCGTCGTGGTGGGCTGCCTGGTCCAGCGCGATGGAACGGACCTGCTCAAACAAGTCAAGGGCATCGACGCCCTCGTCGGCGTCCACAATCGCGACGACGTGGTCCGAGCGGTCCTGGCCCACCCGGCGAAAGGCCCGCGAGCGGTGGACACGTATCTGGGCGACTACCACCCGTTCGTCCACACGGACACCGCCCGCCTGCGCATCACGCCCCCCCACTATGCATACCTGCGGATCAGCGAAGGCTGCGATCAGAAGTGCACGTTCTGCACCATACCCGCCATCCGCGGCCCCATGCACTGCAAGCCGCCCGCCGTCGTCCTGGCGGAGGCCCGGGAGCTGATCGCGGACGGGGCCGTGGAGCTGAACCTGATCGGCCAGGACATCACCAGCTACGGCCTGGACTCGGACGAGGGCTTCAGCCTGGTCGGTCTGCTCCGGCAGCTCAACGGACTGGACGGCGTCCGCTGGATCCGCCTGCTCTACGCCTACCCCACCACATTGACGGACGAGATGATTGACGCAATCGCCGAGTGCGACCGGGTCGTCAAATACATCGACATCCCCCTGCAACACATCAACGACCGCGTTCTGAAGGCGATGGCCCGACAGGTCACACGTGCCGAGACGGAGCGATTGCTCCAGAGACTGCGCTCGCGCATCCCGGGTCTGCACGTCCGGACCACGCTGATCGCCGGATTCCCCGGCGAGACGGATGCCGAGTTTGAGGAACTGGTCCGCTTCGTCCGTGAAACCCGATTTCACGCCCTTGGCGTCTTTGCGTACTCCCGGGAGCCGGATACGCCCGCCGGCCGGATGAAGGACCAGGTGTCCGAAAGGATCAAGCAGCAGCGGGTCGACCGACTCATGCGCGTCCAGCAGGAAATCGCCTTCGCCCAGGCCGACGCCCTGGCGGGGCAGGAACTCGAGGTCCTCATCGAGGGCCCGCCGGTGGACGGGCTTCAACCGGCCCGCCACGCCGGGCAGGCTCCCGAGGTGGACGCCATCACGCTGCTGGAGAACAGCAACGCCCCGCCCGGGCAGTTTATCCGCGCCGTCTGCACCGGCCGCCGCGACTACGATTTGCTTGCCCGACCTGCCGAGAGTAAGCTTCCCGCCGTCTGAGCGCCCGTCGAACGCCGATGACACGAGTCCGCGCGGTTGGGCTCCTGCCTTTTGCCTCGACCGGCCTATCGGGCTTCGAGATGGCGATCAACGTTCCCAATCAGATCACCCTCGGGCGGCTGGTGCTGGCGACCATTCTCTTTGTCTGCCTGGCCCAGTACGAGCACGGCCAATCCAGCCTGCGCATGCTGGATTGGGCCGCCGCCCTGTTTATTGTGGCGGCCCTAGATCGGAAGAGCGTCGGGTAGGGAAAGAGTGTAGGATAGGGTGGGGGTGGG
>CAZBFW010000918.1:0-1818 GCA_964491135.1 uncultured Phycisphaeraceae bacterium
CCGGTGCGTCCATCATGTTCGCGCCCGCCGAGGCGATGGACGCCTTGCAGGCCATACGCAGCCTCAAGGGCCCGGATGGCCGGCCGTTTGTCTGGCGCGATCCCGCCGAAGGCGGCTATGGCCTGGTGGACTGCTTCAACCTGGACCAGAATTTTGCCAGTGACGATTACGTGGGCATCGACCACGGCCCGATGCTGCTGGCCATCGAGAACGCACGGACGGGGTTGATCGGGAAACTCTTCATGCAAAGCGACACGGCCAAGCGCGCGGTCGCCCGGCTCTACCCGGCCAGGTGAGCGGGTCGCTTGGCCACCTTCGCGCCTCCATTCGCGCGCACGGCGGCTCTGGGACCGGCTCCTGTTGTGTGACCGGCTTCTTTTGTGGGACCGGCTTTCCAGCCGGTCTCCTCCGGGCCCCCCGGCGTTCGGAGCGGCTTGCCGCGGCTCCGATGTTTGAGCGCAAACCGTATTGATTCTCACCAGGGATTTCCCGTATACTGGTGGCTGAAAGCGCTTTCAGCGACATCCGCTGGAAGCGCTGGGGCTGCGACGTGCGCGGCACCCGTTCCGGGGGAACGGACCCGGTGCGGCAGGTGTGTTGCCGCGCTGGTTTGAAGATGGAGCCTGGGGGAGTACGCTATGAGCACCCCGACAAAGGTGACCCGTAAGCCTGCTGCCGGGATCGAACCGGAGGCGGCCCGCGTGGCAGACAAATACGGTCGATTCGAGCCTGACGGGCGAACGTTCGTGATTACGAATCCACGCACGCCCCGCCCGTGGGCCAACCTGATCGCGAACCGACGAATGGGATTGGCCGTCACGCAGACCGGCAGCGGGTTCACCTGGATCGACAATTCCCAACTGGGAGTCATCACGCGCTGGCAGCAGGACCTGGTGCGAGACGCGTCCGGCAAATTCCTCTACGTGCGCGACGCGGATTCAGGGACGGTCTGGTCGCTGGCGCCGGCTCCGACCTGGCCGGCGTACGATCGGTTCCAGTGCCGCCACAGCCTGGGATTCACGACCTTCATCACCGAGTACCAGGGCATCCGCGCGGAGTGGACGCTGTTCTGCCACCCGACGGAAACCGTCGAGCTGTGGAAGGTGCGGCTGGTCAACCAGTCCGGCCGGCCGCGGCGGTTGCAGCTTTGCGCGTACTTCGAGTGGTGCATGGGCGTCTCGCCCGATCCGCGGCGCGAGTTTCACAAGCTCTTCGCCGAGACCGGATATGACCCGGTACGATCCTGCATCTTCGCCCGCAACCACATGTGGGACGTGCACTCCGAAACCTATGGCCACTGGAACAGCGACTTCCCGTATTTCGCCGGGCTCTCCTGCACGGAAGCCGCGGACGCGGCGCAGGGAGACAAGGCCGCCTTTCTCGGCATGTACGGCGACCCGGCCGCACCGGCCGCACTGGGGGCGGTGGAATGGGAGCCCCACTTTGGCCGGCATGAGGACCCCATCGCGGCGTTGCGCAGCCCGGTGACGCTCGGACCCGGTGATGACCGGACCATCGGCTACGTATTGGCCATCGAGACGGACCGCGCGGCGATGGACGCGCTGGTGGACCGAAGCTGCAACCTGGCGTTCATCGACGCCGCCCTGACCGCGGTGAAGGCCGATTGGCCGCGGCGATTCGCGCCCCTGCACGTGGACACGCCGGACGAATCCCTCAACCACCTGGCCAACTTCTGGCTCGGGTACCAGGCGGTGTCCGGGCGCATCTGGGGTCGGGCGGGCTATTACCAGCAGAGCGGAGCATACGGCTTCCGCGACCAGTTGCAGGACTCGCAGGTCTGGCTGCCGCTGGACCCGA
>CAZBFW010000919.1:0-1814 GCA_964491135.1 uncultured Phycisphaeraceae bacterium
TCGAGCCGGCCGACGAGGCGGTTCGCGCGACCATTCGCCGGGAACGTCGATTCGGAGGCTTCCGGCGGTCGGTGGAGCTGCCCGGCGGCGTCGAGGCCGGCGGGATTTCGGCCGTCTGCCGCAACGGTGTGCTGGAGGTCAGCCTGCCCAAAGAGGAGAAGTGCCGGGCGACCACTATCCGCATCGACGTGGGGGAGTGACCGGCAAGGACGGGCACCCGGACGTTCTGTTGGCCGCCGTCGGGCGGACTGGGATCCAACCGGCCCATCGGGCGGTCAGCCCGCTCCGTCGGGCGGGACCAGGTCCGTGAGGGGAACCTCAATGTCCACGGCCCCGGCCGCGACCACCATGCTCTGGCGATGCAGCTTCGCCCGAACGACACAACCTTCTTTCCGAAAAGATTTTATGTAAACAGGATCGCCCGGACGCAAGCCGTTGATCCAGCTCGCCCATTCGTCGTGGGCGGCTTTGGCGGCCTCAAACTCGCGACGCTGGGCCTCGAACTGCCGTTGCGCCTGCTCCGCCTCCAGGCGGGCCCGACCGGCCTCAGCGCGGGCATCCTCGGCCTTCCGACGGATTTCCAGCGTGCCGGCGATCGCTTCGTTGAGTGCCTGGGCCCGCCGGGCCAGGTGCCGCTTGGCTCGCTTGATGATCCGGGCGGGCATGCCCAGCCGGTCCGCGATGGTGATCGCGTGGCTGGTTCCGGGCTCGCCGATCCGCAGGCGGTAGGTCGGCCGGAGGGAGTCCACGTCAAACTCCACGCAAGCGTTGTCCACCCGGGGTTGCGTGAAGGCGACTCCCTTGAGGGCCGACAGGTGCGTGGTCAGGACGGCCGAGCAGCCGATCCGCAGCAGTTCATCCATGACGGCCCGCCCGATGGCGGCGCCCTCGTCCGGGTCCGTGCCGGCGCCCAACTCGTCGAGCAGCACGAGCGAGTCCGGCGTGGCGCGGCGAATGATCCGCAGAATGTTGGAGATGTGCCCGCTGTACGTGCTGAGCGACTGCTCAATGCTCTGCTCGTCGCCGACGTCCACGAACAGGTTGCGGTACACGGGCATTGTCGCGCCGGGGTCGGCGGGGATGGGCAGGCCGGCCTGCGTCATGGCGATCAGCAGGCCGATGGTCTTCAACGCCACCGTCTTGCCGCCCGTGTTCGGGCCGGTGATGACCAGCATGTCGAAGTCGTCCCCCAGGCGAAAGTCAATGGGCACGGCGGTGCGCGCCGACTCGGCCGGCCGGGCCTCCCTCGCGAACAGGTCGATCAATACCGGATGCCGAGCCTGGCGCACGTCAAGTACGCGCCCATCGTGGATCTCCGCGCAGACGGCGCCGTAGTGCTTCGCGAAACGCACCTTGCCGGTGATGAGGTCCAGCACGGCCAGCGCATCCAGCGTGCGCAGAATCTCCTCGGCGTTGAGATGTACGGTCCGCGAAATCGCGATAAGGATTCGCGTGATTTCCTCGTGCTCGTCATACCGCAGGCGGGCGATCCGGTTGTTCAGCTCTACGGCCTCGGCCGGTTCGACAAAGAGGGTGGCCCCGCTGTCTGAGCTGCGATGGATGATGCCGGGAATCCGACCGCGGTGTTCCGCCTTCAACGGCAGGACCATGCGGTCATTATTGAAGGTCGCGCCAGCGTATTGCAGCATCTTCTGGATGGTCGCGTGGCGGAGCAGCCGGTCAAACACGGTTTTGATCTGCACCTTCGACTGGTCGATGGTCGCCCGGATGCTCGCCAGCTTGGCACTGGCCGTATCACGCACCTGGCCTCGCGGGTCAATCACCTCGTCGATCTTGCGGGCCAGAAGGGAGAA
>CAZBFW010000920.1:0-1804 GCA_964491135.1 uncultured Phycisphaeraceae bacterium
AGCCCCCATTCCCCCGTTGCGCCCTTTTTTATGCCACTCTGCTGCGCTGATAACCCTCGTGCTCGGCAATCGTCTCCAGGGTGAAGCCGTCCTCGCCGAGTTCTTCGGCCGCGTGGGCGATCTGCTCGAACGAGGCCAGCGGGCACCGATGCTCGTACGGCCGGCCGCGTCGCGGCACGACCTTGCGGGCCAGGTGGCCATCGAACACTTCGAAGGTCTCCCTGCGTTTGTGTTTGGCGTTCATGGTTCAGGCCTCCGTCCCGGCGTATTCGAACTTGCCACGCTCGACCTTGCGGAACCGGGCGGCGGCCCCCTTCGTGCCGATCTCGCGAATGATCGCGGCGTACAGCGTCGCCTCGGGCGTCTTGCCGTTCGGGCTCTGCCACAAGCCCTGCTCCACCATCGCGGCGATCATCTCGCCTGACCGCATGGCCTGCCCTGATGCCTTCAGCACTTGCGCCGCGGCGGATAAGACGCCGAGCCGTTTGGGCTTGGGTTCGGCGGCCTTCCGAGCCCGGGTCTTCTTCGCCGGCGTCGGGATGGTGATCCCCTCGGCCAGGTTGCCGGCCTGGACGGCCTCGACGGTCGCGGCGATCTCCGCGGGCTCGGGCTCCGGTTCCTGGTCCGCGGCCTCGTCCTGCCGGCACTGCTGATCCCAGCAGGCCTGGCAGAGCGGGCTGCCCAGATGGGTCAACGCGGACGGCTGGCCGCACCGCGAACAATGGTCGGGATTCGGCGGCGGTGCGTCGGCCGGTGCATCGGAGATCTCGCGGCGCAGTCGCTGGGCGCCCTTGATGTGGACCTTCTTGCCCGTGGCCAGGTTCGTCGCGTTCCAGCCGCCGTGCGGGTTCACCCCGTCGATCCGGACTTCGGTGATTCGGTCGCTGACCTTGGCGGCGTAGATGCCGCCGATTCTCACTTCGTTCTTCTTCATGGTGATTCTCCTCATCTCAAGCGGACAATGGTGATCCGACGCTCGCTGCCGTCAGCGAGCGCCGGTCGGTTCAGTCGTTCACCGGGATCGTCACGATCCGGTGCGTCCCATCGGGCATCTCGTGGTCGCACAGGTACGCGAACTCCACGCCCGCGGCGGCCAGCCGAACGGCCTCGGCCTCCTCGACGACGTAGTTCCGCCCGTTGAGCCGGATCGCCTTACCCCGGCCGCTGGCGTCCGTGTACTGGATCGCCTCGCCGGCGGAATCGAACTCGATGGCTTGAATGGTGATGGTCTTCACGGTTCGGTCTCCTGATCGATGTGGCGCGGGCCCCCCGCGTGGGGGCCCGCGCCCGGGTTGTCACAGGGCGTCGATGTACGTCTGGAGGTTCCTGCCTTCCGTTTCGGCGGCCTGCATGCCCAGCACGAAGGCCCGCTGAATCACCCGCTTCAGGTTCGCGACGTGCACATCGTGAAAATCCAGGCAGTCGCGGTTCCGGGTTTCGAGCGTTTCGATCCCCAGTTCCGCGGCCAGGCGGTTGGCCAGGTCGTCCAATCGGGCCTTCGCGTTGTTCGTCTTCGTCGTCATCTGCGTTCTCCTTTCTTGTTCTTGGAATTCGCTGTCCACACCCATGTCATTGCCATGAGAACGCACCGGAATCCAGGCGATTCGCAGGATTATTCGATGTTTCTTTCTTCAGTGTCACCGGATGGCACCTTCTGGCTCACGGGAGCCGAATGGCCGCCCGGCGGGCCCCCATCGGCCCGCCCGCGTTCGCGTTCGTGCTACTCGTCCAGGGTCTCCTCGATGCGTGCCCGTTCGATCCCGGAGATGAACTCCAGGGTGTCGATCAGGTTGCTGCGGACCTG
>CAZBFW010000921.1:0-1798 GCA_964491135.1 uncultured Phycisphaeraceae bacterium
GTCGCCATGACGTCGCCGAAGAAGGAGCGGTTTCTGGCCCGGTGGGGTGACGAGATGGCGGTGCCCGTCTGTCACGGGGTGGGCGGATCGTTTGACGTGCTGGCGGGCAAGGTGAAACGGGCGCCGGCGGTGTGGCAGCGCTTCGGCCTCGAATGGCTCTACCGGGTTTTGCAGGAGCCGCGGCGCATGTGGCGGCGCTACCTGGTGACCAACACGGTATTCGGGTGGATGATTCTGCAGGCGCTGCTGGGCCCGCGGCGTTCCAGGAAGCGCGGCGGGGAGCGGCGGGGCGCGTGACGGGTGCGGCGGGTCGTATCGAACGAGGCAGCGAGTGATTCGGGTTCTGCTGGTCTGGATCTACGTGGGCGGCCTGTCCCTCAACGCGTGGCGGGACTGGTTCACGTCGGCCTGCGGGCTGGTCCTGATGATCGCGGCCATCGAGCACCCGGACATGCCCAAGAACATCGGCGGGATCCAGGGTCTCAACCCGTGGAACGTGCTGATGGTGTTCACCGTGGCTGCGTGGCTGCTGACGCGGCGACGGGAGCGGTTGATCTGGGACATGCCTCGGCACGTCGTCGTGCTGCTGTTGGTCTATCTGCTGGTCGCGCTCGTCGCCTTCGCCCGGATGATCGCGGACCGGGAACCGTATCTGGCGGGCGAGAGTGTCCCGTCTCTCATCAGTGAGTACATCGTCAACACCGTCAAGTGGGTGGTTCCGGGGCTGATGCTGTTTGACGGCTGCCGGAATCGTCGTCGGCTGACGATTGCGGTGCTCTGCGTCCTGGCCGTTTATTTTCTCCTGGCGGTGCAGGTGATCCGGTGGATGCCGCTGAGCTCGGCCACGAGCGGATTCGGCCTGATGCTGCGCAGTCGCAAGATCATTGCGAACGAGATCGGCTTTCACGCGGTGAACATGTCCATGCTGCTGGCCGGCGGCTCGTGGGCGGCTCTCGCGGCGACGCCGCTGCTGCGGCGCCGCTGGCACAAGCTTGCGGCGGTGGGGGCCTTCTTCGTGATCGCCCTGGGGCAGGCGCTGACGGCCGGTCGCATGGGCTACGTAACGTGGTTCATTGTGGGCCTGATTCTCTGCAGCCTGCGCTGGCGGGTCTACCTGCTGCTGGCGCCGGTGGTGCCGCTTCTGATCGTGCTGATTCTGCCCGGCACCGCGGACCGTCTGCTGCAGGGTTTTGAGGCTCGGGACGTCACGGGGGAGGCCGTTTCCGACGACTACGAGATCACCTCGGGGCGGAATATCATCTGGCCGCTGGTCATCGAGAAGATCAAGAAGTCGCCGACGGTGGGCTACGGTCGTCTGGCGATGCGCCGGACGGGGCTGGCGAACTACATTCTGGAGACGCACGCGGAGGGATTCGATCATCCGCATAACGCGTATCTCGAGTGGACGATGGACAACGGAGTGATCGGCTTCATGCTGGTCATGCCGTTCTACGCGCTGATGGTGTGGTATGCGGCGCGGCTGTTTGTGGATCGGGGTGATCCGGCATGCGCGGCCGTTGGAGGAGTGGCGCTGGCCCTGCTTCTGGCGTTGTTGGTGGCGGGCATGGGAAGCCAGACGTTCTACCCGCGTGAAGGGGCTGTGGGCATGTGGAGCGCCCTCATGCTGATGCTGCGCGTGTACGTGCAGCGGTTCCGTGTGGGGGCGGTCGGGCGCGTGGCGGGTGTTCGTCCGGCAGGGGGGACATGAGGCGATCGCGATGACGAAGCTGGCCTACATCCTGGCGGCGAGTCACTCCGGCTCCACGCTGCTGGCCATGCTGCTGGGCGCGCATCCGGA
>CAZBFW010000922.1:0-438 GCA_964491135.1 uncultured Phycisphaeraceae bacterium
CTGGCCGCGAACGTGCTGGCCGCACTGCTGATTGTGCTGGGCCTGGTCTGGCCGGGTTTCGTGCTTGTGCGAGCGGTCATTCCGTTCACGCTTCCTCTCCTGGTTGGTTTGCCACACGAAACGGTCTGGGCCTATGTCATCGAGGGGGTCAAAGCGACGGTGTTTGTGAACGTGTTCCTTGCCTGGTTCAACCTGCTGCCGGTTCCGCCCCTGGACGGCTACGGCGCGATTCGGTCCCTCCTGCCAGCCGGGCTGGGCGGGTGGCTCGATCGGAGGGCCGGCTTCGGGACGGTGCTGCTGCTCGGCCTGATCGCACTGAATCTGTTGACGTATGTGCTGGTGCCCGCGATCGTCGCCGCGCTTGTCCTGCTGCAACTCGGGATCAGGATCGCCGGGTGGTGATCGCGGATCCGTCGGCCCCCGGGCTAGACGCCAAAC
>CAZBFW010000922.1:448-1797 GCA_964491135.1 uncultured Phycisphaeraceae bacterium
TAATCCGCACGTTGATCTGCCATGTTCCACTTCTCCAGGATGACTCCCTGCAAGGGAAGGATACTCGGGTGGACAGGCGATTCAACATCCGGCGGTCGCGCCCGCGGATGTCACCCGGACGGACCTGCGCAAGAAGTGCCATTCGTGGTGAGTTGCGTGCGCATCACTCTCCTCCTCCTTGACCAGTCGATCACGCAGGGATGCCGCACAGACGTTGGCGACCCGAATCAGACGCCGAAGGGTTCGCCGCGGCTGATGATCAGCAGGGCGTGTACGAAGTTGATGATGAAGTACAGGGTGCTGGCCCCGGTCAGGAACACCACCACCGTGATGAATATGGTAACGAACGTGCTGCCGCGCAGCATCGAGTCGCTGCGCATCGTGGCGATGATATGCGGCCGGGCGAGGATGGCCATTGAAATCAGCACGGCCGCTATGGTGGGCCAGATCGTGATGGAGTGGACGAAGCTGTACACCCAGGTTGCCCGGGAGACCGGCTCGGAAAGCTGGCCCTTGCTGCCGTGGATGAAGTGGCCGCGCAGGTAGTATTCCCCCGCCTCGAACTTCCCGTTGCTGGCGTCGCCCTGAAGATACCAGTAAATCACCGTGTAGGCGGCGAAGTTCGCCAGCCCGATCACGATGATCCACAGGAGCAGTTTGTTACGCGTTCGACGAGGCATACGTCCGTCCAATTTGGGGTCAGGGTTCAGGGGTCGGGGGATGGAGAGCAACAGCGGCGATCACGCTTGTCTCTACTTGTTTTTCCATCTGTCCCGATTCGCCATTTGCCGCCGTCCGGTTCAGCGGCCACGTCCAGACCTCTTCGACTCCATTGCCACCTTCCTTCGCAGGGAACAGATCAGAGCCTTCAGGAGTCGATCCGGTTCGTCAACGTGATTCAGCGTTTCCTCGACCGTTCCCGTTGCACCGAATCCCAGGTCTTTCGCCAGCATGAGCTGCGTATCCAGTTCCGCCAATGAACCGGATGCCATGAACAGGAACCGAACGTAGTCGCGCGTGGTCGCCCGATTGTACCCTTCCGCAATGCCGGAGACGACAGACACTGAGGCTCGGCGTAGCTGCGATGTCAGGCCGTACCGCTCATCTTCCGGAAAACACCGCGTGATCCGATAGATGCTCAGGCATAGCGCGTAGGCGCGTTGCCAGACGCGAAGTTCCTTGTGATTCTGAAGCATGCCGTAGGTCTCTGTAGCACCTGGGTCGCTTCATCGCAACGCCCGGCTCCCGTCACCTTACAAGCCTCTCAAGTACTCTGGCTCCTGCCCCCCCCCCCGCGCGGGGCGGGGGGGGGGGGGGGGGGGGGGGGGGGGGGGGGGGGGGGGGGGGGG
>CAZBFW010000923.1:0-1791 GCA_964491135.1 uncultured Phycisphaeraceae bacterium
TTTGCGTGTTCGAACCAGGCGCGAAAGAGAGATACGGGGTCGTCACCGGCGTGCGACTCATCGAGCAAACCGAACGGCTCGCGTGGTTCCTCGTGCATGTTGGCCTGACTCCTGATGCCCTCCGCGAGAAAATGCCCGGTGCCGCGTGCCATTGCCCGCCCCGTAAGGATAGCGTGCTCGACCGTGGTGCCAACCTGCCGGCTCTGCGGCACACGGAATGCTTGCTTGGTGAACGGCCATTGCGCGGAGTAGAATCACATCTTCGTTTTCGACGGTCGGGAAATCCAGTCCCCTTCGCAGAGGTGCTTCCATGAGACGTGCATGTCGGGTTCGCGCGTGTGCGGGTGTCGTGGCGCTGGGTCTGTGGATCGTGATCGGCGGTGCGTTCTGCAATGCGCCGTCGGGCGGCTCCGGCCGGCCCGCCAACTCGAACCAGACCGACGACAACGACAACAATGCAAACGACAACGGCACCGTCGACAACGGCGATGGTGAGGCGACCAGGTTGGCCACGTCCGAAGCCAACGCGCGGGCTATGGATGCAGCCGATGCGGAAGCGGAGCGGCTGATCGCGGAAGGCTCGCCCGTGGCAGACGTGCTGGCGGCAATGGTCGCGGTGCTCGAGGCGGATGAGAACGTCGCCGGGGCCGGAGTGGATTCGGCCGGTGAACCCATCCTCTGGGTCGACTTCATCAACGGCGAGACCCAGATCGTCCAGATCATTGACCGTTCGACCGACGCGGACGAAGGATCGGTCGCGGACCTCGAGGAGATCGACGTCCCTTCCGCGGTCTCGAAAGTTCTCGAAGGGAACCCCGGGGCGGGTCCGTTGCAGAAAGCAAAAGCCGACCCCCGACAGCAGGCGATTCCTTCCGAGCCGTGGTGCCGCCTCCCCGGCAACAATCAGGCCCTGGTGGCCAACGCGCTGGCGGAGTTCCACGGCGATTGGAGTTTCAACGATGTCACCTGCCCGATCGAGGACATGCTGATCGCCCGCGTCTACAGCGTTGACCCTGGGCCGCTGACCGTCGACCTGTTCGAGAGCGCGCCCGACATCCCGGGCCAGCCGCACAAGGTCAGCATTACCGACTACAGCGTCGTCCTGCTGGAGGCGCACAACACCGTGCGGGAGCCCGAGTACCCGGCCGAAATGATTCAACTGCCGCCGCAGCTCGGCATCCCCAACACGGGAACCTGCGGCGGCCCGGGCAGCCGGATGGTGATCCTCACCTCCTCCGAGGCCTATCCACAGGCCATCCTGGAACGGGCTGCGGACATCTGTTGCGGACGGCTGACCCTCTGGAAGGTACTGCTGGTCGATCCCGACAAGTCTGTCCGGAAATCGACTCACTTCGGGGTCACGCCGAACTTCATTCGCGAACACAATGCGAACCCGTTTCCCGACAACACGCTTTTCATTCTGAACGGTTGTCGCGGCTTCTGGCCTTATCCGGAGAGCCCGTGGAAAGACGTGCTCCTGGAGAAGTCACAGCGCGGCGCGGTGTTCATGGGCTGGACCCACAAGCCACGCTACCCCGAAGCCGCCCGGGCGATCCTGTACCTATTCCAGTTCCTGACGGCCTCGAACGTGGAGGTGGAGGTCCAGGGCGCCCGCGTGATTCGGTCGGTCACGCCGCCGCGCGGCGGGTTTGGCACCGGCCTGCATGGCGGCGCCTACCAAGAACTTGCGGCAAAGGGACTGAACGTGTATCCCAAGACCGGCGCGGTTCTCGAACGGGCCATGCAGGGCACCGACCTCTTCGAGCTGATCCTCATGCCCCATCCGCTCTG
>CAZBFW010000924.1:0-1788 GCA_964491135.1 uncultured Phycisphaeraceae bacterium
GGATTCGCAATTTTCCCTACTCCGCGACGGGGGGAGTTGTCGAAAGAGAAACTAAGGCGGCGCGATCCGGCCTGACGAGGCTGCTGCGGGTGATGTTTTCGGACGCCCATGCGTTCACACTTGCAACAGACGATTGCAGGATCGGGATCGACCGGGCGGCCCCCCGCGCGGCACAGGGGTCGCCAACAGAGGTGGAAACGGTATGGCCCCAACCGAAACGCATGGACGTGCCAGAACTCATGCCCCTGACCGCGCCTGTACATTCCTGCTCAGCAGCGCTGAAAGTGTTCCGGTACGCGGACAGGCGGAGTGGGTGACCCTGGATCAGGCGTACGTGGTCGTGCCTTACGGAACAGCACGCTCGGTTCGGGAGTGCTGGAACGCGGTGGCGATCATTCCCGACCGCAAGAGACCCGATCGATCTCGCGAAATCCAACTCAAAGCGGAGCTGGTCTCGGCCGAATCCATCGGCGCTCCGGAAGGCGACCAGGAGGGCCTTCTTCTCCGGCTGACGGGAGTTGGCGAACGGCTGCTTTCGGAGTTGGCCAGCGCTTTGCCGAAGGCTTGAGGGCAACCGTGAGGGCGGCCTGCGGCCCATGGACCCAGCCGACGGCGGGCGGTGGTCGCTCCTCACAGGGGACTTGAGGTGAAGATCGCACTCCTGTCATGGGAATCCCTGCACTCCATCCCGGTCGGGGGGGTTGGGGCACACGTCACGGAATTGGGCGCGGCCCTGCAGCGCCGCGGCCACGATGTCCACGTATTCACACGCATCGGCCCCGGGCAGCCGGACTACTCCTTAATCGACGGCGTCCATTACCACCGCTGCCCCAGCTCCGGTCACCGTGATTTCGTCCAGGAAATCGAGCGGATGTGCGACGCCTTCTGGTGGCGGCTGGAGCAGACGGAGCGCTGCCTCGGCGCGCGCTTCGACATCATTCACGGGCACGACTGGCTGTGCGTCCGGGGACTCATGCACGCCCGCCGGGCCGGCCGGGGCCGCGTGGTGATGACGCTCCACTCGACGGAGTACGGCCGGTGCGGCAACCAGCATCGCGGCGGCATGTCCCATCGCATCGGGCATATGGAATGGGAGGGAACCCAGGCAGCGGCCCAGGTGATCTGCGTCTCGGGCGTGCTGAAGCTGGAAACACAGCAACTTTATGCGGCGCCGGATGATAAGCTTAATGTCGTCTACAACGGCGTGAGCGCCCACCAGTTCGATCACCCGTTGGACGTGGGGGCCTTCCGCCAGCCGTTTGGGATCGGGCCGATGGACCCGATGATTCTGTTTGCCGGTCGGATGTCCACGCAGAAGGGGCCGGACCTGCTGATGGAGTGCGTGCCGGCCCTGGTCAAGCACCATTCGCGGCTGAAGGTGGTGTTCGTCGGACAGGGCGACATGCTCAACGGATTGCAGCGCCGCGCACACGAGCTGGGCGTCTGGCACGCCGTTCGGTTTCTGGGATACCGCGCGGGCCTAGAGCTGGCGAACCTGTTCAAGAGCGCGGACATCGTGTGTGTCCCGAGCCGGAATGAGCCGTTCGGGATTGTGATTCTCGAAGCCTGGGCCTCCGGCAAGCCGGTCATCGCCACGCGGAACGGCGGGCCGGCGGAGTTCGTCGAGCACGGCCGGGACGGGATGATGGCGATTGACCACCCGGACTCGATCGGTTGGGGCCTGGGGACGCTGTTGAACGATTTTGATCGGGCGCGGTGGATGGGCGAGAACGGTCGTCACAAGGCGCGGACTCAGTTCAGTTGGGACCATATCGCCTTGCAGACGGA
>CAZBFW010000925.1:0-1787 GCA_964491135.1 uncultured Phycisphaeraceae bacterium
GGGCTGGGCGTCGTGGGCTGGGGCGTCGGCGGCATCGAGGCCGAGGCGGTCATGCTCGGCCAGCCGATCTACATGCTCATGCCGGACGTGGTGGGGTTCAGGCTCTCCGGTCAACTGCGCGAAGGCACGACGGCCACCGACCTCGTGCTGACCATCACGCAGATGCTCCGGAGCAAAGGCGTCGTGGGCAAGTTCGTCGAGTTCTACGGCCCGGGCCTGGCCCAGATGCCCGTGGCCGACCGCGCCACGCTGGCCAACATGGCGCCGGAGTACGGCGCCACGATGGGCTTCTTCCCGGTGGATGAGCAGACCCTGCGGTACCTGCACAGCACGGGCCGCCCCGCCGATGTGATCGATCTCGTGGAGCGCTACTGCAAGGAGCAGGGGCTGTTCCGCACCGTGACCAGCCCGGACCCGGACTTCACCGACACGCTGGAGCTGGACCTCGCAGCAGTGGCGCCGTGCCTGGCCGGTCCGAAGCGTCCGCAGGATCGGGTGCCCTTGTCAGACGTGAAGCAGGCGTTTCGCGCCAGCCTGACCGCGCCGGTGAAGGAGCGCGGGTTCGGGCTGGAAGAGGCGGCACTGCCCCGCAAGGCGAAGGTCCGTTACGACGGGCAGACGGAAGAAATGGGACACGGCGCGGTCGTGATCGCCTCCATCACGAGCTGCACGAACACGTCGAACCCGTCGGTCATGCTGGCGGCCGGCCTGCTGGCCCGCAAGGCAGTGGACAAGGGCCTTCGCGTGCCGCGATACGTGAAGACCAGCCTGGGACCGGGCTCTCGCGTGGTGGCCGACTACCTGGAACAGGCCGGGCTGATGCCGGCCCTGGAAGCCCTGGGGTTCCACATCGTGGGCTACGGCTGCCTGACCTGCATCGGCAACAGCGGACCCCTGCCCGAGCCGGTGGTGAAGGCCATCACCCAAGGTGATCTCGTGGCCGCCGCCGTGCTGAGCGGCAATCGGAACTTCGAGGGCCGGGTCAACCCGCACACGCGCGCGAACTGGCTGGCGAGCCCGCCGCTGGTGGTGGCATATGCACTGGCCGGCACCACGGACATCGACCTGACCCGCGAACCGCTGGGCAAGGGCAAGGACGGCAAGGACGTGTTCCTGAAGGACGTCTGGCCAACGCAGCAGGAGATCGCCGACGCCATCACGGCCAGCGTCTCGGCGGAGCAATTCACGCGGCAGTACGGGCACGTGTTCGACGGCGAGGAGCAGTGGCGGGCGATCGAGAGCCCGACGGGCGCCTTGTATGCCTGGGATGCGGACAGCACGTACATTCAGGAGCCGCCGTTCTTTGCGGACATGACGCGTGCGGCGCCGCCGATCCGGCCGATCCGCGGGGCGCGCTGCCTGGTGATGGTGGGCGACTCGATCACCACGGACCACATCTCACCGGCGGGGTCCATCAAGGCAGACTCGCCGGCCGGCCTGTACCTGCAGCGACTGGGCGTGACACCGAAGGACTTCAACAGCTACGGCTCCCGCCGCGGCAACGACCGGGTGATGACGCGAGGCACGTTCGCGAACATCCGCCTGCGGAACCTGCTGGCCCCGGGGACGGAAGGCGGCGTGACCACGCACCTGCCCACCGGCCGACAGATGCCCATCTACGACGCGGCGGTGAAGTACGCCGAGTCGGGCACGCCGTTGCTGGTGCTGGCGGGCAAGGAGTACGGCACCGGCTCGTCACGCGACTGGGCGGCCAAGGGTACGCTGCTGCTGGGCGTCCGTGCGGTGGTTGCGGAAAGCTACGAACGCATCCACCGCAGCAACCTGGT
>CAZBFW010000926.1:0-1782 GCA_964491135.1 uncultured Phycisphaeraceae bacterium
CACCCTATCCTACACTCTTTCCCTACACGACGCTCTTCCGATCTGTTTTCTGGGCAGTCGGCGGCTGGAGGCGGGGGAGGTGTTCCCCGGCGGCCGGGCCTTCAAGGAACGCCTGGAGACTCTGCGCGGCGGGCAGCGCCGGTACGACCCGGAACTCGTGAGGCCCGAAGACCTGCACGCGGGTTGCGAGCTGATGATCGACACTCGGCTGGCTCGGGTGGGGGGATACCAGGTCGGCGACGAGACCGACGTATTCGGCCATCGTTTCCGCATCGTGGGCATCGTGGAGGCGGGCGTGGCCGGGCGCGTGTTCGCCCCGATTCAGACCATCCGGCACATCCTCAACGGGGGCGTGCCGTGGTCGAGCATGTTCTTCGTGAAGCTGCGCGATCCGCGACAGGCGGAGTCCGTGGCGGACCTGCTGTCCGGAAGACTGAACGCGACGGTGGAACTCAAGACGCAGTACGGATCACTGCTGCGGGAGAGCTTCGCCCAGATGTACACGTACATCAACCTGGCCAGCGGCGTGGCCCTGGCGGTGTGCTTTCTGTTCATCATGCTGACCATGTACACACTGATCCTGGAGCGGACCCGGGAGATCGGCGTTCTGCGCTCGCTGGGGGCCACGCGGCGATACGTGCTGCGCACGGTTCTGTGCGAGTCGATGCTGATCTGCGCGTTGGGCACGGCGTTCGGCATTGCGTTGGCCTACGGCGTACGGGCCGTCGTGACGCTTGTCATGCCGCTGTCCACGGTGGACATCCAGGCTCGGTTTCTCGTGCTGGCGGTGGCGGTGGGACTGGTCGGCGGGGCGATCAGTGCGTTGTACCCGGGCTACCGGGCCGCCCGGCTGGACCCGGCCACGGCCCTGTCATACGAATAGGCCCCGCGGGGAACGGCGTTCAAGGGAGAGTTTCTTGTCTCGGCCCATGGTGACAGCCCGGAGCGTCTGCAAGTCCTACCGCGACGGAGATCGGGATGCGCCCGTGCTGCGCGGGGTTGATCTCGACATCCGTGCGGGCGAATTCGTGGCTGTCATGGGGCCGTCCGGCTGCGGCAAAACCACGCTGCTCAACGTGCTCGGCCTGATGACGCCGCCCACGGCGGCGGAAGAACTGCGGATCGACGGGGTGGAGTGTCTGGGTCTGGGCGAACAGGGCCGGACCCGCATCCGCCGTGACAAGATCGGATTTGTCTTTCAGCGATTCAACCTGCTCCGCACCCTGTCCGCCCGGGGGAACATTGAACTGGCCCTGCGCCTGCGCGGCGGCTCGCCCGACGGCCAGGCGACCCAGGCCCTGCGCGACGTGGGTCTGCTGGAATGCGCCCATCGCAAGCCCGGGCACCTGTCCATCGGCGAGCAGCAGCGCGTGTCCATTGCCCGGGCGGTGGCCTGCCGACCGGCCATTCTTCTGGCCGACGAACCGACGGGCAATCTCGACTCCGCCAATGCCGAGGCTGTAATTCGCCTGTTCCGGCGATTTCACGACTTGAACGGCCTGACCATTATCATGATCACGCACGATGCTGATTGTGCCGCCGCGGCGGACCGGCTGCTGCACATGAAGGACGGCATCCTGGAGCCTGCCCGGTGAGCGCTTCGACCCTGTGGCAGCGCTTCGGGCGAGTTCTGACGTCCACCGGCGAATCCAGGGAGGACCGGAAAAACCTGCGTCTATGGTTCGTGGTCTACCTGGCCTGGCTGCTGCTGCTGGCGGGCTTCTGCAGCTCCGCGATCGGCCGGGCGGAAGCCGGATCGGACGGACACCTGGGCCTCTGGCT
>CAZBFW010000927.1:0-1777 GCA_964491135.1 uncultured Phycisphaeraceae bacterium
ATAATGAGCGGTGACTGGAGTTCAGACGTGTGCTCTTCCGATCTGCCCGGATCCGTGTACCTGGACTTGATGCGGGCGGGCTGGATCGAGGATGTCTACGCCGGATGCAACACGCTGGCCGCCCAGTGGGTGGAACAGCAGTACTGGTTCTATCGACGCCGGTTCGACGTTCCGCCCGATCTGCCGGCCCGGCGGCGGTGGCTGGTCTTCGACGGGCTCGATCTGGACGCCCACGTCTTTCTGAACGGGCAACATGTCGCTGAGCACCACAACGCGTTTCGCCCGTTGCGAATCGATGTGACCGACCGTCTCCAGGATCGCGACAACGACCTCCTTGTCCGTGTGGAGGCCGGCCTGCTCGCCAACGCCGACCGGAACGCCGGCGATTACTACCTGGAAGTCATCGCGACCGCCACGAAGCGGCCGTTCCTGCGCAAACCGCACTTCGCCTGCCGCTGGGACTGGTCGCCCCGGCTCATCAACGTCGGCATCACCGGTCCGGTCCGGCTCGAAGCGTGCGACCTGGCCCGGCTGGCGCAGGTGATCGTTACGCCGACGCTCTCGCCCGATCACAAGCAGGCTGTGCTGCACGTTCGTGGATTCGTCGAGAACGTGACCGACGCGAGCCGGCCGCTCACACTGGTGGCCTCGATACCCGGCACGGACATCGAAACCCGCACCGAGGCCGCGGCGGCGCCCGGCGAAGGGGAAATTCGTTGCGACCTCACCGTAGAGAACCCGCGCCTCTGGTGGCCCCGGTCGCAGGGCGAGCCGCATCTGTACTCCGTTGAAGTGACACTGCTTTGCGATGGCCGGCCGCTGGATCACTGGACCGGCCGCACGGGCATCCGATCGGTCGAAATCCGCCAGGAGCCCGCCCCGGACCGCGGGACGCTCTTCCACCTGGTGATCAATGGCCAGGCCATCTTCTGCAAGGGCGCCAACTGGGTGCCCGCCGACCTGCTCTGGCCGCGAGTGACCAAAGACGATTACGACGCGCTGACCGCCCTGGCGGCCGAGTGCGATTTCAACCTGCTCCGCGTCTGGGGTGGCGGGCGGTGGGAAGACCACGCGTTTTTCGACGCCTGCGACCGCCTGGGCATCCTCGTCTGGAACGATCTGCCGTTCGCGTGCTGTCAGTACCCCGGGGACGATCCGGCGTTCTGCGCGGAAGTCGAGCGTGAGGTCCGCCGCAACGTGCGCGAACTCTCCCGACACCCCAGCCTGGCCCTCTGGTGTGGCAACAACGAAAACGAGCTGGGCCTTGCCGACGGCTGGATCGTCGGGCGCGATCCCGCCGCCCGACCGGACCGGGCCCTGTCGTTCGAGCTTCTCCCGCGCATCATCGCCGCGGAAGACCACTCGCGTCCGTACTGGCCGACCTCACCGTGGTCACCCGACGGCTCGCATCCCAACGCCCAGCACACCGGTGATCAGCACCCGTGGTACGTCGGGCTCGGACCGGCCAAGGGCGACTTCTGGCAATACCGCGACGACGCGAGCCGGTTTCCCAACGAAGGCGGCCTGCTCGGGCCCAGCACGCCGGCCACGCTGCGGCAGATTCTCCCGCCGCATGAGCGACGCGTCGGCAGCCGTACCTGGCTCCACCACGACAACACGCAAAACACCTGGCGCGGCGAGCCGATGATCGACAACATGCTGCGACTGCATTTCTGCGAATCGCCGCGGAACCTCCGGTTTGACGATTACGTGCGCTACGCCGGCCTGCTGCACGGCGAGGCCCTGGAGACGGCCATCGACAATTGGCGCCGGCGCA
>CAZBFW010000928.1:0-1774 GCA_964491135.1 uncultured Phycisphaeraceae bacterium
AGCGTCAGTTCCGTGGCGCCGAAATCCAGCGTCTCGTTGTTGAAGTTCCGCACCAGCGCCAGATCGGCCCCGCCGGACAGGGGGTTCTTCTCGCCAATGAAGTTGAACCCGGCGTACTCGAGGGCCCGTACCGTATTCTCGAACAGGCCCGCCTGCGCTGCGCTCGCCACGCTCAGGCTGACGACGACATATAGCCCCAATCGTGTTCCACGTCCCATGGGCTCACCTCCAGGCACTGCCAACAGAGCACTCCGGCTCCAACGCACCAGACTACGGGCGATCCGAGCCCGATTCAAGGGCGCCGCTCACCCGGTCCCACTCGCATAACCCGATGCACTCTAAGGTCTTATCGGCGATCCACCGGCGGCGCGTGAATTCCCGCTCGTCCCTGTGATTCTCCCTTATCGGCCGCCACCAGGACCGGCCTGACCGCCTGCACGGGCAAGTCCAGGCAAAACCGGAGCTTATGCGTCACGGCGGGTCAGGTGCGGACCTTCGCCATTTCCTCCAGCAGGTGAGCGGCCGCCCGGATTCCGCCCCAGAAGTCCTCCAGCACCAGGAATTCATTCGGCCCGTGGGCGTTGCAGTTCGGCAGGCAGAAGCCCATAAGCAGCGAGTCCGCCCCCAGCAGCCGCTTGAACTCCGGCAAAATGGGCAGCGTTCCGCCCTCCCGAATGTACACGGGCGCTGTGCCGAACCCCGCCTCCACCGCCGCCGCCGCCGCCTTCATTCCGGGCGATTCCATCGGGCACACGTACGGGCTGGCGTTCGCGAAGGTTTTGACAGTGACGCGCACACTCGGCGGCGCCAGTGCCCGAACGGCCTCATCGAACGCGTGTGAAATCGCGTCCGGGTCCTGGTCCGGCACCAGCCGCATGGATACTTTTGCCCCGCACCGGGCCGGTATGATCGTCGACGACCCCTCACCCATGAACCCCCCGAACAGCCCGTTCACATCCAGCGTGGGCCGGGCCCAGCGGCGCACCAGCGTCGAATACCCCGCCTCCCCCTCCAGCGCCGGGCTGCCGAGGCTCTCCAGATACGCCTGCTCATCGAACGGCAGCTTCGCCAGCGCCTGGCGCTCGACGTCGGACAGCTCACGCACGTTCTCGTAGAAGCCCGGGATCGTCACGCGGCCCTGGTCGTCCCGCAGCTTCGCGATGATGCCGGCCAGCACGTTGCCCGGGTTCGCCACGGTACCGCCGAACGATCCGCTGTGCAGGTCCTGCTTCGGACCGGTCAGCACGATTTCCTTGTACACCAGCCCTTTCGTACCGTACGTGATGGCGGGCCGCACCTCGTCGAACTTCGCCGTGTCCGAGATGGCCACGTAGTCGCACGCCAGCCGCTCTCGATGCCGCGCGATGAAGGGAACCAGGTTCGGCGAGCCGACCTCCTCCTCCCCTTCGATGAGGTACTTCACACGCACGGGCAGACGGCCCCGCAACTTCATCCACGCTTCGGCCGCCAGAAGGTGCGTCAGAAGCTGGCCCTTGTCATCGGCCGATCCGCGGGCATAGAGCCGACCGTCCCGGATGTCGGGGTCAAACGGAGGCGATTGCCACAGCGACAGATCGCCCGTCGGCTGCACGTCGTAGTGCCCGTACACAAGAATCACCGGGGCCGCGCCGTCGACGGGCCCGCTGTCGCCCACGACGCACGGCCAGCCGCCGGTGTCCATGATCTCGGCCTCGATGCCGCAGCCGTTCAGCAGACCGCGCACCCACTCCGCACCGCGCCGCATTGCGCTTGCGCCGCTACGATCGGTGGAGAT
>CAZBFW010000929.1:0-1772 GCA_964491135.1 uncultured Phycisphaeraceae bacterium
GTGGGTGTCCGAGACGATCGTCCTGCTGGCCAAGCACGCCAACGTGTATTCCGACGTGAGCTGGCTGCTTCACCATCCGTGGGAGGCGTACCAGGCCCTGCTGGGTGCGTATCATCACGGCGTGATGGACAAGCTGCTGTTCGGCAGCGGATTCCCCTATACCTCCGCCGCCAACTGCATTGAGACGCTGTACAGCATCAACCACATGGTTCAGGGCACCAACCTGCCGGTCATTCCCCGCGATCAGCTCCGCGGCATCGTCGAGCGCGACGCCCTGGAGGTTCTCGGGATCCGCCCGGGCGCCGCCCGGCGCGGCCCATCCGGACCGTCCGCCTTCCCGGAGCGGGACGAGGACATCTGAACAGGCTCGGTCGTTTCTCCCACGAACGAGCGGCACGCACCGTTACCGGCGGTCTGGACTCCACGGGTCCGGGTCCATTTCGGCCAGCCTCCTGAGTGCCCTGGTCTCGCCGGGACGGAGCGGCATTCTCGCCACGAGAGGCGCCGCGGAGCATGGGGGCCCCGATGCAAACGGCGTGGCTATCGCTGCACAAAGGCCCCGCGGAAGGATCCGGCGTCAAACTGCGGTGGAACGCGTTCCTCCGCGGCATAGAGGTACAGCGCGCCAAGCACAATGCCGTTCAGCGCGCTGGATATCAGCGAAACCAGGATCACCAGTACGACCGTGACGGTGATTCCGACTGCGATCGCAATCCGGGTGCCGACCAGAACACCCAGCACCGCCGGAACCAGGCACCCGAGAATCATGAGGAACACGAACAAGCCGATGCCGAAATTGGACACGAGTGCCTCGCCCCACGTGCGACGCAGAATCGATAGCGATCGCTTGACGGCCGCGAAGGGGCCGAGCTTTTCCATGACCAGGACGGGCACGACGAAGTAGGTGCCCGCTCCCCAGGCCATTCCCAGGAGGCCGGAGGCAACCCGCCCGGCCCGGCTGCTGCGGGATTCGATAGCCTTGAGGATGACCCCCACCGTGGCCGAGACCAGCGCCCAAGCGAAGATCTGGGGGAGCCTTGCAGTCGCGGCACGGAATCCGTCCCCCACGGTGGGGTCGCCCCCGTTGAACCGAATCACCGCGCAGGCGATGAGACCCGCGTTGAAGAACACGATCACGAAGTAGTTGCAGAAGTAGAACAGGAAGAGGATCACGTAGGCCAGTGGGTCGGTCGGCGCCTGGCCGTCTTCCTCGACTGTTCGCACGTAATCGCTGCTCATCAAGGGCAGCGCGAAGCTCGCCAGCACGACCAGGCAAGCCAATCCGCTGAGCAGGGGGAATACGAGGAGCTCCTTGTCCAGCATCAGGCAGCGATAGCTGGATTTGGCCAGCTCCCAACCATTGCCGATACGCTCAAACATGGCGTCTACCTCCCGCTATGCCGGTTGCACGCAGGCTCGTCGGTCTGATGCGGGTCACCGCGACGGCTACAACTGCGACAGGAAATCCTTCCAGGGCGTCGCGTGCAGGGTTTCCGTCATGGCATGCCCGTAACAGCGGATGATCATCGCGACTTTTTCCACGTCGGTCGGGTTGTCCGCTTCAATGATGTCGATCACGTCGAAGCGGCCCATCAGCGCGTAGCTTTCCTTCCAGCGCACGTTCGGGCATTGCTCCTTGATCTTCCTGGCCACCATTTCCGCGAGCTGGCGAAACTCGCTGGGATCCCGCATCGCCTTCGGCTCCAGTTCACTCAGAATGATGTACGTCGGCATGGGTCCGCTCCCTTCTGTCGAATACGGTGAAATGCCGC
>CAZBFW010000930.1:0-1772 GCA_964491135.1 uncultured Phycisphaeraceae bacterium
GGCCGCAAACCGGTACTGCCCCAGCGAGACCCAGGTGTTCGCGTTCGCGCCCTCCGCGCCGTCGGGAATCTGGTCCACCAGCAGAACGGCCTGCCCTTCCGCATGCCGGATGGTGTACTGCGCGTCATAGCAGTTCGCGCCGATGTCCCAGGTGACGAACACCTCATAGACGCCGGGAGTGACGACGTTCGGTACGAACGTGGCGTTGTCCGTGCCGGTGTTGGGCAGATCGTACGTGATGAAGCGGCTGCCCGTGCCCGTGAGGCCGGGCACGGTGCTTTTGATGGTGCTGTTGGCCCAGGCTCCGTCCTCGACGTAGGCCGGCGGCGGAGTCAGCGCGCCCGTCGCGTCGCGCGATTCGACCACCAGGTCCGGAACCGTCGCCGCCGGGTCGCCGGCCTCCCGCAAGCGGAACCAGCGGAAGTCCGCGAGGTCCACGTCGCCGTCGTCGTCATAATCGAAAATGGCGAGCCAGTCAGGGCCTCCCGCAGGGGGCGAGGTCTGCGGACCGGCCATGCCCGCGGCAAACACGGCGTAGTCGTCCAGGTCCACGTCGCCGTCACCGTCGGCGTCCCCCGCCCAGAAGAACTGCTCGTCCGCTCCCACGTCCACAAAGCCGGCCTGGACGCGCGGCTCGCCGTCGATGTCGGTTTCCGCGGCGGCCGGAGCGAAGGCGGGATTCCCCACGTTGATGCACGGCGACCACCGCGGCAGGTGGAAGTCACCCGCCGCCGCGTCCACAAAGACGGGATCGAGTGCAAAGTTCCCCTCGCCGGCGTAGCCGCCTTCCACCGCGCAGAAGGTGACGTTGGCCCCACCGCTGATTTGCGTTCCACTGTTGCCCCACACGATGGAGTTCGCCACGTTCGCCGTCACGCCGGATGTGCATACGCCGCCCGTCGCAGCAGCCGAGTTGTCTGCAATCGTGCATTCCCCAAGCGTCAGCGTCCCGCCGCCGGCGTACACGCCGCCGCCGGACCCCGTGGCCGTGTTGTTCACGATCCAGCAATCACGCAGCTCGGTCGTTGCACTGGCGCTGTACACCGCGCCGCCGTCGGCGCCGTGGTTGCCGTCCAGCATGCACGATCCGAGCACGACACTGCCGCCGCCCAGGTTCACCAGGGCCCGGCCGAGGTTCTCTCCGATGCGGTTCGCCGCGGCGCCGCCCGATCGCCGCACCGTCAGCGTGCTGCTGTCGGCGTTGTACGTCTTGATGCCCTCCTGCCCGCAATACGTCACCACCAGCCCGCCGTCGATGAGCCAGTCCGTGTACGCCGACTCGACGGCCAGGCCCCGCGATGCGCTGTGCGTGATGGTCAGGTTGGTCGCGGTCGCCGTCTGCCGGCCGCCGGCGTCACCCGGCGACGCGGACGACCGCTGCAGCACGGCCGCGCCGTAGTTTGACTGGGCGCTGCCGAACATCGTGGCCGCCGCCCGCTGGTTCAGGTCCGCGACAGTGGCGACATTGCCGGGCAGACTGCCGGCCACCGTCACGTCTTCCAGCGTCAGCGTCCAGGCGCAGGCGTGGCCGGCCGGGTTCTGCTCGTCCATGACCAGGCCGTACGCACCGGTGTTGTGTCCGGCTGCCACGAATGCGGGCACCAGGACCAGATCGCGCAGCGTGTAGTGGTGTTGAATGGGAATGTCCAGGTACAGGCCGCAGCTCGAAGAGAAATCCGCCGGAACGCCGGGCGACACGACCACGGTCACCGGCACGCCGTTGCCGTCCGCGTCGCCGTTGAGGGTCACGTCGTCCCAGGCGTCCACCACGA
>CAZBFW010000931.1:0-1772 GCA_964491135.1 uncultured Phycisphaeraceae bacterium
AGGCTCACCACGTTCTTGAACAGATTCAGCGCCAGCGGCGGCACCGTCTCCCCGCCCCGCTTGAACAGCACCAGCGCAAACGCCCACACAAACGCGGTGAGCAGCGCATACACTTCGCCCTGATGCCGGAGAAACGTGTCGATTACACCGTGTTCCAAGCGATGCCCCATCGACGCCGTCCGGGACGGCGTGCCGGAACGGATCGCGGACCGCGTCATGGCGTGTTCAGCCCACGCCGAAGTCCGTGTTCTGCCAGAGTACCTCGATGGTCGGGTGGTCGTCCAGCCATGCGTACTCCTGGCGGAACCAGGCCTTGATGTCCTCGTCAAGCAGGGCGGCGCTTCGCGTGTTCGGCGTGAAGAGGTTGACGCAGCCGTATTGGAACCGGCTCAACAGGATTTCGATGTCGCGCCGCACGATCTCGCGGGTCTGGCCACGGAACCCCACGAGCAGGCAGATGCTGTTCGTCAGGCGGGCCACATCCGCCGGCTCGTCGAAGAACATGGCCTTGTTCAGGACGTCGTTGCGCAGGTGGGCGTCAAACGTCTCTACGCCGATCTTGATTCGCGTGGGAATGCCGAAATACCGGCCCACCTCGTCCAGCCGCGTGCGATACGCCCAGTAGGCCTCACAGACCAACTCGCGAATGCCGGTTTGTCGGATCTTGTCACGCAGCCGGTCCCAGACCGCCGGCGGCAGTTCCTGGATGCTGCCGGAATTGAGCACTTCCAGGCCGCCCAATTCGCCCGTCACCCGGCCCAGAACCTCGTCCGCTACCCGGACCATCACGTCCTCGTCCGTCGTGTTGTCCTCGATGTAGTCGCAGAACGTGCAGCGGCTCCAGATGCAGGGGCGGCCTCGCAGCAGGACGATTTCGCGAGGCAGCTTCCGGGTGATCTTCGCGTATCGCTCCATTGTTCGGTTTCGCCGGCAATAGGGGTCGGTGCCCCGACGTTCTTCCCATCGTAGGGGCGCCCGGTGGGGCAGCCAGGGCACTGAGCTTTGGGGGGAACCAACCCCGTACATACAGGAGAGTACGCCAATGACTTCACTGATTCCATTGTTACTGACAGGAATGTTGCTGGGACAGCCCGGACCCGGTCCGGGGCCGCGAGCGGACGGTCCGCCCCCGGGGGGTCAGGGCGGTCCGCCGGCGGATATTACACCCTTCATTGACCGGGTGGCCGAGGCGGTACACGCCACACCGGAGCAGATTGAGCAACTGAAGGTCATAGCCGCAGAGCACAAGACTGCGGCCCAGGCGGCGCGTACGGCCCGGCAGGAGCAGTTGCAGGCGAACGAAGAGCAACTGCGAACCCTGCGGGAGCAGATGCGTGAGGCCCGACAGGCCGGCGAGGAACAGAAGGTGACTGAGCTTCGTCAACAGATCCGCGAGCTGATGGGATCGCCGCGCGGTGACCTGATGCGGGAAACTCAGGCGAAGATCACGGCCATCCTCACCGAGGAGCAGAAGACGGCCTTCGATGAGTTTCTGGCGAAAAATCGACCCGCCTTGAGGGAACGCGCGGGTCAAGCGGGTCCGGGACGCGGACCGCAGGGGCAGGAACCGAACATTTACCGGTTCATGGAGCGCGTGATCGCGGCGGTGGAAGCGACGGATGAGCAGCGACAGCAGCTGCGAGTCATTGCCGCAGATCACATTCGGGCGATGAAGGCGGCGGAAGCCGACCGCGCAATCGCCCTGCAATCCAATCGCGAGCAGATTGAGGCGCTGCGCCGCCAGCTTCGTGAAGCCCACACGGAGGGCAACA
>CAZBFW010000932.1:0-1769 GCA_964491135.1 uncultured Phycisphaeraceae bacterium
ACTACCGCCGCAAGACCGGCCACCGGCAGCGTTACCTTCGCGTCCACATCGACAAGATCACCGCGTAGCGCGGAAACGCTGACTTGGAGCCCGCGTTCGGAGGCGGCCCGCTTTGGCGAGTCGCCATAACCCGGCCCCTGGGCCGGGGCTGCATCAGTACCCCCAGCGGGACACCGCTTGACCGATCCCGGCGCGCCGGGACTATCTCGGTCGCCTGCCTGCTGCTCTGAAAACACGCTTTTTTCATGCAAAGTGGCGAGCGGTGCGATCATGCCGTCCTGGGCCGGGATTGCGTCGGCACCCCCAGGGGGATCGTGTCGCTTTCGGCCGCCCGACGGGACATGCCTTCGTCCAACCGGCGGTTGCCGCCGGCAACGGGCGAGCTAGAATCCGATTGTTCGGGACGATTTTTCGGATTCGCACTGGAAGGAGCCGACCATGCGTGTGATTCCCAATGCGCAGACCATTCTGGTGGTGGGTATCTTGTTCTGCCCGGCCTCGATGCCGGCCGAGGAACCGAAGGCGGCGTCACCGACCACGCAGCCGGCAGCGCCGATGTCGTTTCATTCCATGACGGTCAAGGACATCGACGGAAACGACGTGAGCCTGTCGAAGTACGAGGGGAACGTTTGCCTTGTGGTGAACGTGGCCAGCAAATGCGGACTCACGCCGCAGTACGAAGGGCTGGAGGCGCTCTTCCGCAAGTACAAGGACCAGGGGTTTCGTATCCTCGCGTTCCCGGCCAACAACTTCGGCCAGCAGGAACCGGGCCCCAACGACGAGATCAAGAAGTTCTGCCAGGGCAAGTACAATGTGACATTCGATCTTTTCGCGAAGATCTCCGTGAAGGGGGATGACCAGGCACCCCTCTACCAGTTCCTGACCAGGCATCCGGATCCCGCCATCGCCGGCGACATCCCCTGGAACTTCCAGAAGTATCTGGTCGGCCGGGATGGCCGGGTCATGGCAAAGTTCGAGCCGCGCACGAAGCCGTCGGACGAGAAGCTGACCGCCGCGATCGAGAAGGCGCTCTCAGAGAAGCAACCCGACCGGGAGAAAGCGCCAACGGCGCCGGCCACGACTCCGAGTGGGGCGTGACAGGGGATCATCCCGAGAGGGGGGCCGAGAGCTCGCGGCGCGCAGGGATCGGTCGAGCACGCGTGGGGCCGAGAACTCCCGGCGCGCCGGGATCGGCCCAGCACGGCCGAGAACGGATTCTCGGCCGAGCAAGTCGCGCCGGCGTGGACGCCGGCACCACAAGGTGTCCGTCGGCCAACGGTTGACGGCGGCGGGCAGCCGTTCCATGATGGCCGTCCGGCCATTGCCGGAGCGCGTCGTCGTGCAATGCTGGAACTGCAACGCGGAGAATGACGAAGGGTACAGCACGTGCTGGTTCTGTAAGGAGCCGGCCCACCCGAGCGCCGGCGTCGAGGGCCGGTTGCCGTCTGCCCCTGCCGATGAGGATCCTGGCCGCACACGTCACGTCGTTCACCGCACCCACACGGTTCAGCGGCACACCGCCCGGTCGCTGGAGGAACTGCCGCCGGAGGTTCGCGAGCGCATCCGGCAGATGCAGGCTGACCCATCGGCGGCGGGGGCCCACAGCACGTACACATATCGCGGTCCGGACGGGCGCACGCAGACCTTTTCCTCGTTGGACGAGATGCCGCCCGACGTGCGTGCCGCGTTCGAACACGGGCCGGCGAATCTCGGAAGGCAGACGCTCGCTTCCCGGCGGATGGAAAGGACAGAGCGAGTGCCGCGCGTTG
>CAZBFW010000933.1:0-1766 GCA_964491135.1 uncultured Phycisphaeraceae bacterium
ACGGCCTCGTCGTAATCCTGCTGGCTGACCGCGCGCTCCGCCAGGGCACTGGCGTACCGTTCCGCCCGGGCACGCAGCGCCGGGAGTTGTGCCTTGGCGACGGCCAACGCGGCCCGGGCCTGGTCATACACCGCCTGGTAACGGGCCGGGTCAATCTCGTACAGCACGTCTCCGGCCTTCACGTCCTGTCCTTCCTCGAAGCGGCGGGACTGGAGAATGCCGCTCACCTGGGGCCGGACCTCGGCGTCCAGGTACGCCGACGTGCGACCCGGCAGATCGGTGGTCAGTGACACCGGCTCCGGAGCAACAACGACGACGGCCACCTCCGGCGCTTCCTGCGGAGCGGCCGGAGGCGGCTCCGACCGGCAGCCAGATCGCAAAGATCCCACGGCGAGCATCGCCAGAACCGCTACAGAACCCAAAACACCTTTCAGCATCGGATACCTCGTTGTTGTCCAACGGAGCAGGGCACGGGGGTCACGGTGTTCGTGCCTTCGCCGGCCTCACTCCTTCTTCATCGTGGTGGTTGTGCTCTCCCCACTCAGATCCTGTCGGGGCTCCCAGGGCAGGTTCATCTTCCCGCCCGAGAGGATGAAGTCGAGCGGGTGCGCCAGCACGGCGGAACCTTCGTCGAGATATTCCGCCTGGGGGGCCTGGTCCGGCGACCAGCCGCCGCCCAGCGCCTTGTAGAGGGCCACCAGGTAGACGGCCACCTGTCCGCGGCTCTGCGCGACGGCGTTCTCCAGGTTGACCAATGAGCGCTGCGCGACCAGCACGTTCTGGAAATCGGTCAGGCCGTCCTCGTAACGCTTCTCCGCGATCTTCACCGCTTGGCGAGCCGCTTCCGCCGCCCGCAGCAGGGCGTCCCGGCGGGCCTGTTCGTTCTTGTAGGCCACCATCGCGCTCTCGACGTCCTGCAGCGCCACCAGCAGCGTACGCTCGTAGGATACGTAGGCGTAGTGCGTGGCCGCCTCTTGGGCGGCGATCCGGTTCAGATTCCGCAGTCCGTTGAAAAGGCTCCAGTGGACGGCCGGGCCCAGCCCGTACGTCACGCTTCGCCCATCCAGCATGTGGCTGAAGTCTCTCGCGTCGAACCCGAGGGTCCCCGACAGGGTGAACCGCGGATACAGATCCGCGGTCGCCACGCCGATCCGTGCGGTCTGGGCGGCCAGGCGCCGCTCGGCGGCGCGAATGTCCGGCCGCCGGCGGAGGAGGTCGGCGGGCACCCCGACAAACGTCTCGGCCGGCGGCTGCGGGATGGCTCGCGACGCCGACAACTCGTCATACAGCGCGGCCGGCTCGCCGCCGAGCAGCACGCCCAGGCGGTAGACGGCCAGGGTCAGTCCGGACTCCAGCAGGGGAAGCTCCGATTCCGTGGTCGCCAGGTTGGTCCGGGCCTGGTGCACGTCCAGTTCCGACGTCAGTTGTGCGTCAAACCGGGCCTGGGTCAGCGAAAGCGTTTGCTTTTGCAGCTCGATGTTGCGCCGGGTGGCCTCGATCTGGCTCTGCAGGGCGCGGACGTCAATATAGGTTGCGGCCACTTCGGCCAACAGGCTGACCTGGACGCTCCGGTAGTCTTCCACCGTGGCGGCCAGATCCCCATCCGCGGCCTCGACGCTGCGCCGGATTCCACCGAACACGTCGATTTCCCAGGAGGCGTCAAACCCGGTCGTGAACAGGTTCATCTCATCCGTGTCCGGCAGCTTCGAGGGGCCGGGAATCATACCGACGAGATTGCCGGCCACCGAACTCGCCAGCCCCGGCAC
>CAZBFW010000934.1:0-1748 GCA_964491135.1 uncultured Phycisphaeraceae bacterium
TCGGGGCGCTGACGTGGTTGCCCTCCTTGTCCCGCCAGCGGCTGTGGTCGGCGTTCTCTCCTTCCGGCAAGTCCTCCACCATCGTCTGCAAGCCCTCGATCCGCACGTCCGGGAAGCGCTCCGCCGTGAATTCCCCATCCCTCAGCATGAAGTCGAACCGGTCCCAGATGACGATGTTCTGCTTCGGCAGGCCGTTGTCCGCCAGCCAGTCGATGATCACCTGTACCAGCTCCGGCCGCGTGCTGATCAGCCCGGGCCCCACCGGGTTGACCTTGATGCCCACCACGTCGTCCCGGGTGAACAACAGCCGGAAGCTCTCCTTCGGATCCTGCCCGGTGAGGGCCTGCAACCCGCGGGCGAACATCTTGCCGATCACCTCCTTGGCGAACTTCCCGTCCGCCAGGGCCGCGTCATCCTGCACCTGGGCGACCTTGCCCGGAAACAGGCCGGGCAGAGAGAAGCGCGTCCGGGGCGCCTTCAGCGCGTCGTCGATGTTGGTTTTCGGCCTCGGCGGTGGTGCGGGCTGGCTCGTCTGCTGAGCCCACAGATGGGGCGTGCCCAGCAGCAGTCCGGCCCCGACGGCGCCCTGACGGAGAAACTCTCGGCGATTGAACCCGGTCTGCCTTTCCAGTTCGGTGGGTTGATGCGAATCCATGGCTTTGACCATCCAGCTTGCGGGACGTGCGGCCTCCCGCGCCGGGCCACGCGCCAGGCGGCATGGGAGTCGTGCATCCACGCTACTCCGTTGGCCGGTACCCGGCAACGCCCGACCGGCCGGATCGGCGTATCTTCTTGTGTGTTATTGCGTTGGACGTTGTGTCACGGCGTGTGTGAGGTCTGAAGCAGCCGCGGGGCGTCTGAGGCTCGGTTGTTGTCGCCCATTGTCATTGTAACTGCCCATCGGCGCGGCCGATCGCAGACGGGTACGGTTCGGACTCATCGCTCTGCTGAATTGCTCTCAGGACGCGCACATCCTCGAGTGTCAGATCCCGCTCTCGTCCATTCTCGATTGGCTCAGCGAATCTGACGACCAACCGCTTGCCGCTGTCCAGGATGTGGAGATCCGCGAGGTCCAGGCCCCGCAACGCTCGTTCGATCATTTGCACATATTTCCCATCCAACTGACCGTCTTCTCATGCGATTGCGTTTGCCTGTGCTGTGCATGGGATCACCGGCTGGTTGGCGCGCGTTCGTGCTGGTGTGAGTGAGTCTGCCACGCAGCGCAGTTGCCGTCTGCTGTCCCCTCCACAACTGGGTTGCCGCGCGCGACTGGGCGATGGCGGGCTCGAACCACCGACCTCCTCGTTGTAAGCGAGGCGCTCTAGCCAACTGAGCTAATCGCCCAACCTTATCTGTGATAACAGATTACCCGCCGGCTTCAGCGTTGGCAACCATGCCTGGAGACGCGCGGCATCACGCCGCCGACAGGGAAGGGCAAGCGGGTTTCGAGTAACATTCGCAGCGTGTTTCGGCGCGGGCGTTTCGCGTGACGCCGCGTGGGATGGGTAGATTGGGAGCTTTCGGACGAAGGGAGATGCGATCGGATGGATGACTACTGGAGGGCGTTCTTTCGGCTGCACTGCGATTTGCCGCGCGAAGGCCCGGGCAGCGACGCGGCCACATTGGAGGCCATACGGCGACTGCCGCATCTGCCGGACAAGCCGGTGATCCTGGACCTCGGCTGCGGGCCCGGGCGCCAGACGCTGGTTCTGGCGCGGGAGTTCGGCGTGCCGATCACCGCCGTGGAC
>CAZBFW010000935.1:0-1747 GCA_964491135.1 uncultured Phycisphaeraceae bacterium
GAGATAATGAGCGGTGACTGGAGTTCAGACGTGTGCTCTTCCGATCTGAGCAGTGTCTGGTGGGTCGTCGGGGCCATACTGGTCATCGGTTTCGTGCTGGTGTTCGTGCTCTTCGCGGCCCAGGTCATCGGGCTCTACGTGCAGGCCGTGCTGACCCGCGCGGGCGTGGGTCTGGTCGAGTTGGCCACCATGCGCCTGCGGAAGGTCAGTCCGAACGTCATCGTGGGCAACAAGATCGCGCTGGTGAAGGCCGGCATTCACGAGGTGACGGTGAACGACCTGGAGGCCCACTACCTGGCGGGCGGCAACGTGACGCACGTGTGCCGGGCGGTGATTCAGGCGGACCGGGCGAACCTCGACCTGGACTGGAAGGTCGCCTGCGCCATTGACCTGGCCGGTCGTGACGTCGTGGACGCCGTACGCACGTCGGTCAACCCGAAGGTCGTCGATTGCCCGAAGACGGACCCGAAGACCGGGCTGGATCGGCTCGATGCGGTCTCGAAGGACGGCATTCGCCTGCTGGTGAAGGCGCGGGTGACCGTGCGGACGAACATCCGGGCCTTGATCGGTGGTGCCACGGAAGACACGGTGATCGCACGCGTGGGACAGGCCATCGTGAGCGCGATCGGCTCGGCGGAGACCTACAAGGAGGTGCTCGAGAACCCGGATCGGATCGCCCGCAAGGCCCTGGAGAGCGGCCTCAGCCCGGGTACGGCCTTCCTGATCGTGTCTGTCGATATCGCCGACGTAAGCGTGGCGGCGGTCTCGGACAAGGCGAATGTTGGTGCATCTTTGCAGGCCGAGCAGGCCGATGCAGACAAGCGCCGCTTCCAGGCGGAGGCGGAGAAGCGGGCGGCCATGGCGCGGGCCCGCGAGGCGGAAATGCAGGCGCTCGTCGCGGAGAACCGGGCCAAGGTCGTCGAGAACGAAGCGAAGATCCCACTGGCCATCGCCGAGGCATTCAAGAGCGGCAACCTCGGCATCATGGATTTCTACCGGATGCGGAACATCGAGGCGGATACGGCCATGCGCGGGGCCATCGGTGGGGGTCCAGTCGAGCAGAGGACGGATAAGCCCAAGGCCTGATCACGAAACGGCGGACGGGTTATGAACCTTCTGTGGGTGACAACACACTTTCCGGTCCTGGTGGCCCAGTCGGATCCCGACGGGTGGAAGAGCCTGCTCTACCTGCTGATCGTGCTGATCTTCCCATTGTTGAGCAGTCTGGGGGCGTGGCTTCGCAAGCGATCCGAGAAACAAACGGGAGAGTTGGTCGGCGATGTGGACGACGTTTCCGAAGAGGAGATTATCCTGTTGCCCCAGCCGCCGGTGCAGCGTCCCCCGATTCCCCAGGCCCGGCCTGCGGCACCCATACGGCCGATCGTCGTGATGGCGCCGGCTGCGCGTCCGGTGCGGCCGGTGGCCGAACCCGTTTCCCCGTGGGAGCCGACGCAGAGGCAGCCGTTGTTCATCCCGCCGTCTGTTCCAGCGCGAGAGTACGCGGCGCCGCGGCCGACTCACCGCTCCCGGGCCGAAGCCCGGCGTGAGGTTGCGAAAACCAGTGCGGCGGGCGAGCCCACGCTGCCCCAGACGCGCGCTGAGCTGGGCGTTCTCACGCGGGAAGACCTGCGGCGGGCGATTCTGTTGCGGGAGGTGTTCGGACCGCCCGCCGCCCTGCGTCCCCCCGGCCCGGCGAACCCGCCCACAGACGGTAGGACGGATCGGCGGGGGGGGGGGGGGGGGGGTG
>CAZBFW010000936.1:0-1743 GCA_964491135.1 uncultured Phycisphaeraceae bacterium
CGCCGACACCGGCGTGGGAAGCCCCCCCATCGTGGACCGCGGAGCGTATGAGTACATCCCATGATCGGGATGCGCAGGCGTGGCGGTTAAGGTCTGGGAATGAGGGGGGCGGGGGATGCTTGCGCCCGGACGGAGGCCATCTGGACCGCCAGGCGAATGGCGGCCTTCATGCTTCCGGGGTTGGCCTTGTTCCGGCCGACGATGTCAAAGGCCGTGCCGTGATCGACACTGGTCCGGATGATGGGCAGCCCGAGTGTGACGTTTACCGCTGAGTCAAAAGCCGTAAGTTTGATGGGGATGAGTCCTTGGTCGTGGTACATGGCCACGATGCCGTCGTATTTCCCGCGGGCCATCCAAAACAGCGTGTCGGCGGGGAACGGGCCTTCGGCATCGATGCCCGCCTCGCGGGCCATGAGCAGGGCCGGTTCAATAATGCGCTGCTCTTCGTCGCCAAACCGTCCTTCTTCGGAGGCATGGGGGTTGAGGGCGGCGACCGCGATACGGGGATGGCGGATGCCGAAGAAGCTGCGCAGGGCCTCGTGCAGCAGGTCGATCGGCTGGAATACGTAGCCGAGGGTGAAACGGTTGCGCAGTTCGAACAGCGCCACGTGCGTGCTGGCCAGGGCAATTCGGTAGCCCCCCCCGACAAACATCATCGTGACGCGTCTGGCGTCAAACGCCTGGGCGAAATACTCCGTGTGCCCGGGCACGCGTTGGCCCGCCATCTGCCAACTGATCTTGTGGATCGGGCCGGTTACGACGGCATCGATCTGGCCGGACCGTGCCGCGGCAATCGCGTCGTCCACGAAACGGAGGGAGGCGTGGCCCCCTTCCGCGGTCGCGTGGTGAAGCGTCGGTCCGAAGCTGGTGTATTCGTCGTAGTCAGCAACAACCACGCCCGATTCGACGCGCTTGGCGTCCTCGTGGGGCAGGCGATACCAGAAGGGATTGATCTCAGCGAGGTCTGCCGCGTAGCAGAGCAGCTCATTCAGCCCGTACACGATGTAGCGGGCCAGCTGTCGGATTTCCGGGTCGGCCAGGGCCTTGACGACCACCTCCGGTCCGATACCGGCGGGATCGCCCATGGTGATGCCGATCAGCGGCTTGACGCCGCGGGCGATGGGTGACTGGGTGTACGGCAGTTCGGTCATGCGAACCCCAACTCGTGCAGACGTTCCGGGGTCAATCCCGGACTGCGCGCCGAGGTACGATCGTGCTGCAGCCAATGAACGACGGTTCGCACCAGGATGTCGGTCTCCACGTTCAGGATTGCCCCCATCGGCCGCGTCCAGAGCGTCGTTGAGCGAATCGTCGTGGGAATCAGCGCCACGCAGAAGCGGCGGTGGTCCGATGAGGCCACGGTCAGGGACACGCCGTCCAGAGCGACGGATCCCTTGGGTACGAGATAGGGCACCAACGCGGGGTCCGGCTCCAACTCGATGACCTGCTCATGCGGCGTGTCCCGCCGGGTAGTGAGGGTGGCCGTCCCGTCCACGTGTCCCTGAACGATGTGTCCCTCCAGCCGGCCGTCCGCACGCAGCGATCGTTCGAGATTCACCCGATCGCCGACGCGCAAGCGGCCGAGGTTGCTCCGGGACAGCGTTTCCGCGACCACGTCAAACGTGAACCGGGTGCCGTCGACCCGGGCGACAGTGAGGCAGACCCCATTGACGGCCAAGCTGGCACCGAGATCCAGATAGATCGGAAGAGCACACGTCTGAACTCCAGTCACCGCTCATTATC
>CAZBFW010000937.1:0-1739 GCA_964491135.1 uncultured Phycisphaeraceae bacterium
CTCGGGGCGCTGTCGCCTGAGTGGACCGCGGTCCTGTTTCCCCTGGACGGGCCGCTGGCCGTGGTCATGGACGGGCTCACCACGCTGGCCATCGCCCTGTTCCTCGTGGTGGCGGGGATGGAGGTGAACCTCTCCACGGTGTGGCAGCAGGGCAAGGCGGCAGCCATCGTCGGGGTTGCGGGGATGCTGTTTCCGTTCGTGATCGGCTTTTCCACCGCGTATTCGTTTCCCCGACTGTCCGGCGCATCGGAAGGGGCGGAACCGTTTCTGTTCGCGTTGTTCTTTGCGACGGCCCTGTCGATCTCAGCCCTTCCCGTGATTGCCAAGACGCTGATGGATCTGCGGCTGTACCGAAGTGACCTCGGGATGGTGCTTGTCGCCGCGGCGGTCCTGAACGACCTCATCGGGTGGATCATCTTCGCCTTGGTGCTGAGCCTGGCGGGCCAGTCCCACGGTCACGGCCTGCCATTTGTGTACACCGTGTGCCTCACGCTGGGGTTTGCCGCCGTGATGCTGACGGCCGGCCGTTGGCTGATCCATCGGGTGCTTCCCTGGGTGCAGGCCCACACCACTTGGCCGGGCGGCGTGGCGGGATTCGCGCTGGCTCTGGCCATGTTCGGGGCGGCGATCACGCAATGGATCGGCGTGCATGCGATTTTCGGGGCGTTCCTGGTGGGCGTGGCGGTGGGCGATTCCAGTCACCTGCGCGAGCGGACGCGGGCCATCATCAGCGAGTTCGTGTCGTTCATTTTCGCACCGCTCTTCTTCGCGAGCATCGGCCTGCGTGTGAACTTCATGCAGCATTTTGACGTGGTGCTGGTGCTGCTGGTGCTGGTCATCGCCACGATCGGGAAGGTGATCGGCTGCGGGCTCGGAGGGCGGCTGGCCGGCATGCCCTCACGCGAGGCGTGGGCGCTGGGATTCGGCATGAACGCCCGCGGGGCCATGGAGATCATTCTCGGGCTGTTGGCCCTCAAGGCCGGGCTGATCCGCGAGCCGATGTTCGTGGCCCTGGTGGTCATGGCCCTGGCCACGTCCATGATGAGCGGTCCGATGATGCAGAAGCTGCTTTGCCTGAGCCGACCGCGACGGCTGAAGGATTTTCTCGTCGGAAAGGCGTTCATTCCCGCTCTTGTCGCGACAGAGCGGGAAGCGGTCGTGCGGGAACTGGCCGAGGCGCTCTGTGCGGCCATCGGCGTTCCGAAGGAGCCGGTCGTCCAGGCGGTGCTTGCCCGCGAACGGCTGATGCCCACCGGCGTGGGAAACGGGCTGGCCGTTCCGCACACGCGGGTGGCGGGCCTCACGACGCCGGCGGTCGGCATCGGGTTGTCCGTGCGCGGCGTCGATTTTGACGCGCCCGATGGCGATCCCGCGCATATTGTGTTCATGATCTTCTCGCCCCTGCATGACAACAGCGTCCAGTTGCACATTCTCACGGACATCGCGCGGACGTTCGGCAGCGCGGAGTTCCGGGAACGCGTACTGCAGACGACGAGCCACACGCAGCTTCTGGCGCTGCTCAAGACCGAGGGAGAGTGAATCGTCCGGCCGGGTGTCCCTTGGACCGCGGACGGACGATCAGCGCAGCGGTCCCTTGCCGGCCAGCCGCCGGAGCATCGCGATCTGCCCCGCGTGGAACGCCTCGTGCATGATGGCCATGACCACCGCACCCTCCCGGGTTGCAAACATCGGGTGCGGCTGGCCGCCCGCCGGTCCGGACAGATCGTCCTCAGACATGG
>CAZBFW010000938.1:0-1738 GCA_964491135.1 uncultured Phycisphaeraceae bacterium
CTACACCCTATCCTACACTCTTTCCCTACACGACGCTCTTCCGATCTGCTGCATGGCCGGGCGCCGAGGCCCGCCGTCCCGGCGGCGCGGCCGTCTCGATTCTAACGCATTTTCGGGCGATGTGCCTTACCACATCCGCGGACCGGTGTGCGAGCGTCGGGCAAGGTCCGAATACTCGATCTCATCCGCCGGTTCTTGCGGGACTTGCCGGGAATTTGCTTGACCCGCAAGTTCTCCGGGTCGTAGACTATGGGCGCAGGGCGACTGTGAAATCCAATGGCCACCTCAAATCTCGGCCGAGGCGTGTCGGATATCACAGGCGTCTGTCGCGGGGCGCTTCGGCGTTTCGCGTGTTCCGCCGGCGACGGCCGGCGGGGGGCAAGGCCCGGGGATCCCTGCCAGGGACTCACCGGGGAGGCAGGCCCATGAAAAGGAGGTGATCCGTGGATTTTGGCATATGTAGGGGTTTGCTGCGATAGCGGCAGCGAACGTGGTTGCCGATCGCAGCAACCATCCGAATTAGGACCCGCCGGCGGCGTTTGCCCCGGCGGGTCGCTTTTTACGGGCAGGGTGGGCTCATGGGGGCCCGCGGTGGGGGAACTGGCGCACACCGGATACAATACCGCTCATGCGAACCATTCAAGTTCTCACGTGGCGCGTCTGTTTCGCCCCGCATTGTGTCTGCGCCTGGGGGCGTCTGTCTGGCACGGGCTGTGTGGCGCGCGGTGTCATCGTGCTGGCGTTTGCCTGTCTGGGTGGCGGCTGCGCGGAGCGGAGACCCGCGCCGAACCCTCGCGACCTCGATGCCGAGTTGCCCACAAACCGAACCGTCGAGCAGGAGGATTGGCCGGACGGGCAACCGCGTCAGCGGCTCGAGTTTTGCGCGGCGCCGGACGGATCCAAAACGCTCGACGGCCTCTACACGCTGTGGTTCCCCAACGGGCAGAAGCAGTACGAGGCCACGTACGTCGACGGCCGACTCCACGGCACGGAGCGTCAGTGGCACGAGAACGGCCGGCTTCGCGTGGAGCAGCACTACGACCACGGGCTGCGTCACGGCCCGCGGTACGACTGGTCCGCCTCGGGCCAGCTCCGCAAGGAGGAGCACTACGACCAGGACCAGCCCCACGGCACCTGGTCCATCTGGGACGGCTCCGGCAAGCTGAAGTGGCAAGGCCACTTCGACCACGGCCGGCCTCTCCCCTGAGTCTGCCAGGCGACCCGGTTTTCTTGTCGTGGGACCCCGTGTTTGCTAGCATAGGGGGACGTTGGCTGGGAGCGGGCGACGTCGGTCCGGAGGGGGCCGGCGGATGCGTTCTGACTGAAGCAGCACTTCCTCCGCCGCGATTCGGCGAAGCTCTGCGCACCCCCGCGCTCTCACCGGTAACCGTTGTGTCGGCCCTCGCACTCTGCGCCCTCCGGAAGGAGACCCGCAATGCAGCTACGCCTGCCCCATCACCGCCTGATCGGCGTCTTGTTCCTCGCCGCCGCAATGGCCGTCGCCGTCGACGCCGCGGAGCCGAAGGCGCCGACGCAGGACCCGCCGGTCGTCGTCGGCCCGGAAGACGGACACCGTGAAGTCCCGGACGGCCCGTACATCGTGACGCCGGAACGCGGTCGGATCACGTCGCCTCGGGCCATCGTCAGCCGCGACGGCTACGTCAGCGTCCAGGTCAACGTGGCTGCCAACGGGCAGAACATCGTGGGCGATGCGGCCAACGAGCCGTCCCTGGCGGTC
>CAZBFW010000939.1:0-1734 GCA_964491135.1 uncultured Phycisphaeraceae bacterium
TGCGCTATCGCGGCCGCAACATCGCCGACGTGCTGGACATGCGCGTGGAAGAGGCCTCCTCGTTCTTCGAGAACTTCCCCAAGATCAGACAACTGCTGCGTGCCCTGCAGGACGTGGGCTTGGGCTACATGCGGCTCGGCCAGGCGTCCACCACGCTGTCCGGCGGCGAGGCACAGCGCGTCAAGCTCGCGGGTGAACTCGGCAAGTCGCCCACGGGGCACACCATGTACATTCTCGATGAGCCGACCACCGGCCTGCACTTCGCCGACATCCACAAGCTGCTGAACGTGCTGAACCGGCTGGTGGCCATGGGACACACCGTGCTGTGCATCGAGCACAACCTGGACGTGATCAAGGTTGCGGACTGGGTGATTGATCTCGGGCCGGAGGGCGGCGACGCCGGGGGCGAGGTTGTCGTGGAGGGCACGCCGGAAGACGTGGCCCAATGCGCGCGGAGCCACACCGGCAGTTTCCTGAAGAAGCGCCTCAACGGCCGGAATCAGGTGATCCGGATTCCGAACCGGGGGAACGGGAAGACGCGGAAGTCCCCTGCAAAAACCGGATGAACTCGTCGGCGGAGACGGGGCCCACGCGCGCGTCCCTCACCCTTCCTGCGGCATCCAGAAGAAGGAACGTCGGCGCGCCCTCGATGCGGTAGCGGCGGGCATAGGTGTCGTCCCGGGCGAGGTTGATCTCCACGGGGATGAACGTCGCCAGTTCCTCTCGAACACGTTCCAGCGACAGGACCTGCCGCTTCATCAGGGCGCACGGCCCTCACCCAGGCCTGGAGAAGTAGACCAGCACCGGCTTGCCCAGCCGCTGACCCTGCTCCAGTGCCTGGTCGATGTCGCGCCCCCAACCCTCCAGCGGGCCCGAGCCGCGCTGGTTGACCCACCACGCCCCCATCATCAGAAGGCACAGAACGACGATGGCGATCGGCAGGGATGATCGCTTCGGCGCCGGCGGCGCCGGCCGGCCTGACGGCACGTCACTCATGCAGCGGCAACCTCCTTCCAGAGTTCATGAACGAAACGGGTCACGCTCTCCGCAATCGCGTCGGAAGAGTGCCCGGCATCAACTCCCTCGCTGATTCGCCGCACCACGGCGGTGCCCACGATGGCGCCGTCCGCCACGTCACACACGGCCCGCACCTGCTGCGGGGTGCCGATGCCGAATCCCACGCACACCGGAAGCCGACTGACCGCGCGAAGCGCCCGCACAAACTCGGCGATATCCGGGGGTAGTGCGTCCCGCTCGCCGGTGATTCCCCGGACCGCCACCTGGTAGATGAAACCCTCCGAGGCGCGCGCGATCTGCTCGCGCCGAGCGGCCGGCGTGGTCGGGGCGACCAGCATGATGCAGCGCAGCCCCACCTTGTGGGCGGCGTCCAGAACCTCGGACGATTCCTCCAACGGGATGTCCGGCACGATCAGGCCGTCGAAGCCGCACTCGGCACACCGCCTGGCGAACTCGCTCACCCCGGGCCGACGCACAAGGGACATCGACACCATGGCCACCAGCGCCGCCGACAGGCCGGGCCGAACCGTCCGAACAGTCGCAAACATGTCCGCCACGCGAAACCCCCCGGCCAGCACACGATGGAATGAGCCCTGGATGAGCGGCCCATCGGCGATGGAGTCGGAGAAGGGGATGCCGATCTCGATGAGGGGAACCCCCAAGCCGTCCAGTCGTCGCAGGAGGAGACCCGTCGCAGCGAGGTCCGGATAACCGGCC
>CAZBFW010000940.1:0-1730 GCA_964491135.1 uncultured Phycisphaeraceae bacterium
CCCGGGCGATGTTGCCGAACCACGCGTGCAGCAGCCGGTCGAACTCCTCGTCGGAAACGAAGTCGTTGATCAATGGCCGGTCTTTCGGGCGCAGCTTCTGATGAGTTGCGTGGGCCACGGTCGGTCGGCGGTGCAGGTCGAACCCCTGGTGGTGGGTAACACCTGGTTCGCCGAACGACGACAGTCCCGCGGCAATCGCGTTGTTGCTTCGCGGCTCAACCTTCACGTTGTAGGGGGGGTCGGTGTTGACCAGGTGGATGGGCTGACCGTCCAGCAGCCGGTCGACGTCGGCCGCGTTGCCGGCGTCACCGCACAGCAGGCGGTGGTCACCCAGAATCCACAGGTCGCCGGGCTGGGTGATCGCCTCGTCCGGCGGCTCGGGCACCTCGTCGGGGTCGGTCAGGCCCTCCTTGAGTTCGCCGCCGAGGAGCTTGGCCAGTTCGTCCTGGTCGAAGCCGAGCAGCGACCAGTCCAGATCGGCCCCCTGGAGCCCGGCCAGTTCGGCGGTGAGCAGGTCAAGATCCCACTCCGCCAACTCGGCGGTCTTATTGTCCGCGATCCGATAGGCCCGGATCTGCTCGGGAGTCAGGTCCCGCGCGACGTGGACCGGCACCTGCTCGAGCCCGAGCTTCAGTGCTGCTTTCCAGCGAGTGTGCCCGCAGACGATGATCCCGTCCGGGTCCACGACGATCGGCTGCCGAAACCCGAAACACCGGATCGATTCTGCAACTACATCGATTGCAGTATCGTTCAGTCTGGGATTCTGCTCATACGGCTTGACTTCTCTCGGCGACCGCAGTTGAATCTCCATCACTCCAAGCCCCTGCATTCTCAGGGCTCATTCGTCGTCCGGGACATTCTAAGCGATGCCATCACGGAATTCTCGAACAGCGGACGATTGGCGCCGGCGTGGAGGGGCCACGGCAATCTGGGCTTGAGGCCGATGGGAGGCATTGGGCCGAAGGTCTCAAGCCAGAGTGACAAAGGGGGAAGCTCACATCATGGGACACAACATGAACCTCCTACGGGCGATCCTGATGGAGGTCGAACGCCGTTCGCCACAAGACGCCGGCCAACCGTTGGTCATCGCTGGGTACGACGACCACGCGGTGCGGTATCACGTGCAGCTGGCCTTCGAATATAGCCTCATCCATGTCGACAAGATCCAGTCGGGCAGCAGAATCGAGTTCCGCGTCCTGGGTCTGACGGCCGAAGGCCGAAGGTTCGTTGACCTCGCACGAGATGATGCCGTGTGGGATCGCGCGACACGGCGCGCAGAAACGTGTGCCCTCTGGATCCCATTCAGCGAATTCCAGGCGATATTGGCGTACGAAGCCGTCGCGAAGATCGGAAGCTAGTACAGAACAACCGGTCTCAGCAACACGGCCGGGAATCCAGCCGGCAATCTGCCTCCATCGCCTCGACCAGCAGCTGAACCGCGCAGAATCTGCGCCTTTGAGGAATGCCTACTGTAGACTACGGACCGCACCGATAAGGAAGACTGGACAAGGCTGTCGGGCCGAAGGTTCGAGAGAAGGGTCATACCATGCAACGGGACTTGAATCTCATTCGGGCGATCCTCCTGGCCGTCGAACAACAATCGGAGGCCGACGCTGGCCGACGGATCGTGATCGAGGGGTATGACGAAACGACGGTGGAATATCATACGCTGCTTGCCATTGAAGAAGGGTTAATCGAAGCCGACGAGCACCATTCGAACGGCAAGATTA
>CAZBFW010000941.1:0-1730 GCA_964491135.1 uncultured Phycisphaeraceae bacterium
GCTCCGCCAGCTCACGCAGGTAGTCCTGGATGTACTGCTGCAACGCCGAAAGCTGTTCCATGTCGCCCGGCTCGGCAAATTCCGACAGTGCGTCCATGTCGATCACGCCGATCTGGCCCGTTTTCGCCGCCTCCTTGAGCTGCTCAATCAGCCGGTCGATCGCCTCCAGCTCCTCCTTGACGGCCAGTGCCTTCGAAATGTCCATGGGCGTCTGGCCGGTGAACTCGTACTTGGCGGCCAGCTCATCGACCTGGTACTTCTCGCCGAGAATCTCCATGAGCGTCAGCAGCTTGGCGGCGAACTCGGGCGCCTTGCGTTCCGCCCGGTACCACAGACGCTCCAGGTCGGCGAGTTGCTCGCCGCGGGCGGCGGAGTGGAACGGCGGCGCGAAGGGCTTGGGCACGCGAATGCGGCGAAAGGCCCGCTGCCAGCGGTCGCGGGCCTGCTGCTGGACCGTGTCACTCTCGTACGTGGCCAGGATCTTGCGCTTGCGCTCCAGCAGCATGGCCAGCAGGCCTTCGAGGCTGGGGCCCAGCGATGCGATCTGGCGGGGATCGATGTGGACGGCCCGAGCCAGCTCCTCTTCGGTGAGATCGCGCAGGCTGCCGTAGTAGAGCATGTGCTGGAATGCGGGCGACACCAGGTCCGGCGGCGGGGCAGTGGGGCTGGGGAAGTTCTTCGGGTCGAACTTCTGGTACGTGTGGATGATGCCGCCCAGCCGCGGGGCCTGTTCAGAGCTCATACGTGATCCTGCCGTGCTGCTGGCTTCGCGAAATCTGGTCCTTGGCATACAGGCCGGCCAGCACGAACTCGACGCACGACGCCCGCACCGCGTCGTTCTCCGCCGGGTTCACCTCAAAAGCCTTCTCCCAGACCTTCGGGACGCGCTGCACCCGCTGGGCGTAGTGCGACGAGGGCAGCATGTCGCCCACCTCGATCTTCACGCCCTTGCCGAACACCTCCGTGACCTCTTCCAGCCCGTGCTTGTCGACGTACTCGTCGAACACGGTGCGGATCGCCTCGGCCAGGATGGCGTCCAGCACCTGCCGCTCGGTCATCTGGTGCGAGCCCATCATGTCCAGCTCCAGCTTGCCCAGCGACGACGCGTGCAGGTGGGCAAGGTCGGAAATCCGCGGCACGGCCGGCCGCTCACCCAGCCGCACCGCTCGCTGCCGGGCGCTGGCCACCATCGTGCGGTAGTTCGCGATGCCGAGCCGGGCGCTGACGCCGGACTGCTGGTCCACATATTTCGACCGCCTCGCGCAGATGCTCATCTGCTCGACGATCTCCTTCATGAACGGCGGCACCTGGACGGGGAACTCCCCGTCCAGGCAGATGTCGGCCTCCTGCTCCATGATCTGGATGCCCAGCTCGCGCCGGCGCGGGTAGTGCGTGTGGATGACCGTGCCGATCCGGTCCTTGAGCTGCGGAATCACCTTGCCGCTGCGGTTGTAGGTGGCCGGGTTCGCGGAGAAGAGGATCAGCACGTCGATATCGAAACGGATGGGGAAGCCGCGGATCTGCACGTCGCGCTCTTCCAGGATGTTGAACAGGCCCACCTGGACCAGTTCGTCCAGTTCCGGCAGCTCGTTCATCGCGAAAATGCCGCGGTGCATGCGCGGGATCAGCCCGAAGTGCAGGGCTTCCTCCGCGGACAGGCTGGTGCCCGCCGCGAGCTTGGCCGGATCGATCTCGCCGATGATGTCCGCGAACTTCGTCCCCGGCGACAG
>CAZBFW010000942.1:0-1724 GCA_964491135.1 uncultured Phycisphaeraceae bacterium
AACATCCCAGGTCCAGCAGCGCGCCGCCGCCCCAATCCGCTCGATACCGCACGTCCTGCTCGTCGGTGGCATGAAAACTGAAGCCCGCCTCCACCGTCTTGAGTGTGCCGATGACTCCCCCCTTCACGCGGGCGACCATCTCGGCCACCTGCGGGTGATAGCGGTACATGAACGCCTCCATGAGCAGCCGGCCGTGCTTCGCGGCGGCGGCGACCATCTCGGCCGCCTCCTTGGCGTTGCACGCCAGCGGCTTTTCGCACAGGACGTGCTTGCCGCGCTCCAGCGCCGCCAGGGTCAGCGGCTTGTGCAGCCCGTTGTGCGTGCCGATGTACACCGCCTCCACCTCGGCGTCGTCGAGCAGGGCGGTGTAATCGTCGTAGGCCCGGCGAGGTTCGAGGCTCTCGGCCCGCGCCCGATCGCGGCTGGCAACGGCCACCAGCTCTGCGTTCACGGCGGCCTTCAGCGCGGGGGCAAGCGCGTTCCGCGAAATCCTTCCGGCCCCCACGATGCCGAATCGAACGGGTTCCTGTTGCGTCATGGCAATAGTCTCCTGCGGCCCGGCCGGTATGTCACACGTCGCGCGGGAGTTCCGGCAATCCGCCGGCGTGGGCCAGGATGCCCACGTACACCCGGCGGGCGCCGGCCCGCTTCAGCACGCGAGCGCACTCGAAGACGGTTGCGCCGGTGGTGGCCACGTCGTCGAGGAGCCCGATCACCGCGTGTTCCAGCCGAACTCCGCGGACGATGCGAAAGCAGCCCCTGATATTCTCCATGCGCTCCAGCCGGGGCAGCCCCACCTGGTGTCGTCCGGCCCGGACGCGCCGCAGCAGCTTCCGCAGGGGTCGTTCGGCCCGCCGGGCCGCATGGGGCGCCAGTGCCGTGGTCGCGTGCATGCGCCGCGTCAGTCGATTCTGCCAGCAGGTTGGCACCCAGGTGAGGACGTCAATCCCGGGAAGCCACGGCGCGGACCGCAGGGCGTCGCCCAGCAGCTCGCCGAGAGGCTGCTCCAGATCGTCGCGCCCCTGGAACTTGAACGCCCGGATCAGTTCCGCCAAGGCCCCGGAGAACTCGCCCACCCGCACGAAGCCAGCGGCAGGCGCCGGGCGAGTCCGGCACGAAGGACAACCGTCCGTGGTGCCCGCGAACGGCCCGACGGTTGTGCCGCACCTTGTGCAGAACGGAACGCTGCGCGATCGAGCCAGCGCGGCCTGACAATCCGGGCAGAGATCCCGCCGAGGCGGGTCCGGTCGGCCGCACAACGGACAGGCCGGCGGATACAACACGTCCGCGATGGCGCGGACGGCGGATGGCCAGGAGACTTGCCGTGTTTCGCTCATGCCCGACACAGATCCGGACCGTTGCGCCGCCGTCATTCGACCGGCCCCGGCTCCCATCATACCTCGCCCGGCTTCCCACGCCAGAGCGAAGGCGCCGGCCCGGCCGGCGGAGCGTCGAGCACAGCGGCGTCTTGTATGCACGGCACTCCGCTTGCTGACGACACGTCCATCGAGTAGAAGAACGTGCCTGCCGCATTCCGGAGCAGCGGATCATGCGAACCCATCGCAAACGAGTTCTGATCACCGGGGCCGGCGGCTTTTTCGGCCGGCATCTGTGCGCGTACCTGGCCGGCGTGCCGAATCGGCCGACCGTCCTTGCCGCGGACCTGTCCAGCGTGGCGCCGCCCGGCTGCGAGGCATTTCACGCCGTGGATCTATCCGCGGCCG
>CAZBFW010000943.1:0-1708 GCA_964491135.1 uncultured Phycisphaeraceae bacterium
CGCGGGCGCAGTCGATGGCCATCAGCGTCATGGCCGTGCCGATGCCGTGGCCGGACGGTATGGCGTTGAGCGTGAGCATCTCCATGGAATCGCCCTGCACGGTGAAGGTGAGCAGGCCGGCGATCCGCCCCTCGCGCCACTCGATGAAACCCCGTTCTTCGTGCGGGTAGTAGGCCCTACCCCCGCTCATCACCTTGCGGCTGTGCCAGTGCAGCGCGATGAATTCGGCAACGGCCGGACGATCCTCATCCTGAACGACCCGTCGTTCCATGGGAATCCTTGTAGCGGACGCCGCCCGACTTGACCAGAGGGGCGGGGCACCTCTATAGTCGCCCGCGGTCTCGGGCCGGCCTGGAGCGTTCCGCAGGGGTTGGGCATGACTGACAACACGCTGGACATCCTGTTCACCGCGCCGCATCCGGACGACCTGGAAATCGGCATGGGCGGGGCCATCGCCAAGCTCGTCAAGCAGGGCTACCGCGTCGGGATGGTCCACATGACCAACGGCGAGCCGACGCCGCGGGGCACCCCGGAAACACGGGTGAAGGAAGCGGCCGCCGCGGCCGAGATCCTGGGGGCCACGGCCTGGGAGATCCTGGATCTGCCCAATCGCGAACTGATGGACGGGCCCGCCGCCCGCTATGCCCTGGCCACCGCCCTGCGCAAGTATCGGCCGAAGATTCTGGTGGGCATGGCCGGGCGCACGCCGGCCGGCTCACCGGACCATTACCAGGCCCAGCTCATCACGGAGGGAGCGCGTTTCTACTCGCAGCTCACGAAGTGGAACGACCGATTCGCGGGCACGGAGCCGCACCGGGTGGATCATCTGGTGTATCGACCGGTGCCCGGCTCGGCCGAGGTCACGCATTGGCCGGGCTGTTTTGTCGTGGACATCACCGACGTGATTGAGCAGAAGATCGCGGCGATTTCGTGCTATCAATCGCAGTTTGACGGGGCCCGACTGGAGGGGCTGTTGCATTATGTGCGTGCGATCAGCGGTTCGGAGGGCGCCCGGTGCGGGTTTCGGTACGGAGAGATGTACTCGCTTCCGCGTCCGCCGGGCGTATCCGACATGGTCGCCATGCTGGGCGACTGGCGTGTCCCGCCCCCGTTCGCGGACAACGGCCGCTCGGCGTCCGACGCGGTGCGATAGGGGAGGCTGGACGCGGGAAGCGGCAACGAGGATACTGAGGGAGGAACGAGAGGGGATTGGGTGCGGGAGGACACCCGCACCGCGGCAACACACGTCGCGCGGGGAGGTGCATGGTGGAAGTATTCGTCGACGATCGCCCCTATCAGGCCGCGTTGGATGACAAGGAGCCGCTGTCCGCCCTGGTCAACGAGGTGCGGGACCGCATCTGCGAAGAGGAACGCATCGTGGTGCATATCCGCTGTGACGGGGCGGACATCACCGGATCAGGCTTCGAAGAGCGGATGACGCAACCCTTCGGGACGTACCGGCGGGTCGACCTGTTTACGGGCAGCCCCAAGGACCTGGTCGACGACGCCCTGGACCAGGCCGACGAACTGCTGCGTCAGAGCGAAGCGGACCGGGTGAGAATCGTGGACGCCCTGGCGGCCGGGCGCACGCCGGACGCCATTGACCTGCTGGCTCGCTGCATGCACGCCTGGCACCAGGTTCACCAGGGCATCGCAAACTCGGTATCCATCCTGAAGCTGGACGTGAACAGTATCCAGATTGACGGCA
>CAZBFW010000944.1:0-1704 GCA_964491135.1 uncultured Phycisphaeraceae bacterium
TTCTGAGGGCTCAGCAGCATCACCACCGTGTACACCGGGGCCCGGTCCAGGGCGGAGAAGTCCACGCCGTGCCCGGAGCGGCCGATCGATGCGATCATCCGGGGCACGTGCTGGTGCTTGACGTGGGGAACCGCCACTCCCTTGCCAAACCCGGTGCTGCCCTGGTTCTCACGCTGGATCAGCGCGCGGCTGATCGCTTCCGCGTGTTCCGCGGTGATCGCCCCCCGTTCGGCCAGCGCCTGGACCATCTCCCGGATCACACCGTTCCGGTCGCGGGACTGCAATTCGGGGATGATGGCTTCCGTGCAGAAGAAATCACGCAATTTCATAGAGGTCATCCAACTCAGGTCTCTGCCTGCCTGCAACGCGACGCCCGACCGAGCCGGTTCGGCGATCCGGAGCTTTCGTTTACGACGGCTCCTTGTCCGGCCGGGGGCTCATGTGCTTGCGGTTGCGAAATCGTTCCTTGTGCTTGGTCAACTGCCGTTCCAGCTTGTCCGAAACCAGATCAATCAGTGCGAACGTGTCCGGCCCGACCTCCCGAGCCACGATGGGAGCGCCGTCCGCACTGACGACGACCTCCACCGAGAAGTTCTCGGATTCGTGGTCCAGGATCACCTCGATGGCCTGAATGCGGTCGTAGTACCGCGGCATCTTGGCCATCTTCTTTTCTGCATACTCCCGTACGTCCGGCGTCACCTCCACGTGTCGTCCGCTGATGGATACGAGCAAGGGCGACCCTCCTTTGCTGGTCCTTGATCCGATGCCGACACCCACTCCCTTCCCGCGCCCGGCCCTCGCCGCCGCGAGACTGCCGTTCACCCCTCGCCCCGCGCACCCGGCAGACCTGCCCCAACGGCTGCGCCCGACATCGCCGTGCCCGGCTTGATCACCCCGCCGCTGATCGTGAACCGAAGCGCATCATCGATGGACACGTCCAGCAGGATCACGTCCTCCTTCGCCACCGTGATCGTATAGCCCGTCACCGGCGTGGGCGAACTGGGGATGAACACCGTCAGCAACTCCCGGGTCTCCCGATCCTGGATGTGCTTCATGGGCGATCCCGTCAGCAACCCCAGTGACCAGACGCCCTGCCGAGGATACTGCACCGCCACCACGCCCGAAAACTCGAACTGGCGATCGGTGAACAGGAAGTCCGTCACCTGCTTGATGTTCGGGTAGATCGTCCGGACCAGCGGGAGCCGGAGAATCAACCCTTCGACGATTCTCCACGTCGTCCTGCCGATGAAACTGGCCAGGAAGTACCCGAGGAAGTATACGAGAATGATCGCAATCACGAAACCGATCACGTGCAATTTGTATTTCGCGAAGGCCACCTCCCAGAGGGCCCGGTCCCGGCGGTGCGCCGCCTCCCGGGCCACCTCCTCGTCCTGGCTCCGTAAGGCTATATGATGTATGAGCTTATGCTCCCTGGTGAGCTGTCGCCCGTTCGGCAGCCACTCCGGGACCGGCGTGCCATGCCGCAGCGGGTCCGTATCCTCGTTCACGATCGTGGGCGGACCCAGGTAGCTCAGCCCCAGGATGATCCCTCGGTTGATGTGCTGGCCGATATGCTTGTCGACAAACTCATACGCCCAGAAGAGCACGGCGATCGTCAACAGGGTCGGCAGTAAGGCCGCCAGACCACGCAGGAAGAATCGCTTGAAATCATCCATGAGGTCGCCGATTCCCCGGTCGCCGCTC
>CAZBFW010000945.1:0-1704 GCA_964491135.1 uncultured Phycisphaeraceae bacterium
GATAATGAGCGGTGACTGGAGTTCAGACGTGTGCTCTTCCGATCTACATCGATCGCGGCAGGAACAATTGCTCGCCGTTGGGGCCCAGCGCGCGTGTATTGTCATCCGTGTAGATCGCATCAAAGCCCGCGTTGCCCTGGTTGAGAATAATGTCCAGGTCCAGGCCGATTTCCTCCATGTAGTTGGAAGTCACGGTGAGGAAGCGTGCCTCGATGGCCACCTGAATGGCCCGCTGCCGGCGAAGCTTCTCGAGCAGGTCCGCGATCTGGGCGTGGGCCGACGACGTCTGGGTCACAACGAGCTGCCCGTTGAGTTCGGCAATCGCCGCCACGGTTCCGCCGGCATCGCGCCAACTGTCCGGCTCGATCGTGTCTTGGATCAGAGCTATCAAGTCCTCGATGCGGCCCTCACGATCCTGCTGATCACCGCCTCCCCCAAAGCCGCCGCCGCCGCCGCCAAAGCCGCCGCCGCCGCCACCACCGAAACCGCCGCCCCCACCGCCGAAACCGATCTGGCCGTGGTGATTGGGATTGACGTTGAAGGCGCCGCCGCCGCCGCCCAGACCGCCGCCGCCGCCGAAGCCGCCGCCGCCCAGGCCGCCGCCCAGACCACCGCCGCCCAGACCACCGCCGCCCAGACCACCGCCGCCCAAACCACCGCCCATCCCGCCGCCGCCCATGCCGCCGCCGAATCCAAGGTTCGGCTGTGCATAGTCGGGGACCACCATCAGCAGGTCGTTCACGTCGTACACTTCGGTGTAGACGTCGCGGTCCAGCAGAATCTTGGTCGCCACGCGGATGACCCCTTCGCTGACCACATAGGTCACCTCCGCATCCGGTCCGCCCACCTGGTCCAGAATCAGATTCAGAGCCTTGCGGAATGTCACCTCGGATGGAAGCCGCAGCGTCACGGGGTCGTCACGGCGAATCCCCATCGTCTCCAGGTCATTCCAGATCACCGTGATGTTGACCCCCTGGGACTGGGCCAACTGGTCCATCACGTCCTCGAAGGTCTGGTCTTCAAAGCTGACCGGGATCTTCTCGTCCAGCTTGTCCTGCAGGGCCTGATCCTCCGCCGACCGCTGCTCCGCTCCGGTGGGGACGCGATAAATGCTGGCCAGCTTCTCCGGCCAGTCATCCGGGTATTCGAGCAACCGACTGATCGGAACCTTGCTGATCTCCGCATCGGTCAGCACCTTCTGCGTGTTCCGGGTCTTCTCCTCGTAGAGAAACCGTTGCCGCCGCAGCTCATACACGTCCTGCCAGTCGTCCAGCGTGAATCGGTGGCTGCTGGTGGGCTCCAGGGCCACCACCTGCTGCATGATCGAGATGGCCTCCGGCAGGTTGTCGTTCTTGCGGTGGGTCCAGGCCTGCTCGAGCAACGCGTCCACCTCGCGATCCCGCGCCTCCCGCATCCGCTGGTTGCGATCGCGTCGCTCCCTTTCAATCTCGTCGCGCTGGTCCCGAATGCGGGTTTCCTCGTACCGCCGTGCCTCCTCCTCCACAAACCCTTCCAGCCCCGCCAGCTCGGCCTTCAGCGCCTCGTACTTGGCAAGGGGAGATGCGTATTGCCGTCCGGCCTCGACCGTCTGGGTCGCCAGGAGCAGCGCTTCCCGGGCCAGATCGAAGCGCTCTTCGATGATCTGCCGGCGGACCTCCTTCTCGATCTCGCGGAAGGCGGCTTCCGTCCGCTGCCATCGAATCT
>CAZBFW010000946.1:0-1694 GCA_964491135.1 uncultured Phycisphaeraceae bacterium
TGATCGGGGTCGTACCCCTCCACCGCCCGCAGCAGCCCGAGGTTCCCCTCGTTGATCAGGTCGCTGAGCGAGGCGCCGCGCTTGGCGTACTTCTTGGCGATGTTCACCACCAGGCGCAGGTTCGAATTGACCATGCGTTCCCGGGCCAGGGCGGCGTCCTGCTCCGCGGATTCGCGTTCGGCCAGCGAGCACTGGCCCTTGCGAAAACGCTCGGCCAGATCGAGGGCCCGCTGGATGGTCTCCGCGAGATCCCGTTCTTCCTCGGCCGACAACAAGGGAGCCTTGTTGATCTGCCGAAGGTACGTTTGTAGTCCGGTGTCGAGTGCGATGGCTTCAGAACCCCGTAACAGGGCGCAGAGTGACTGCGTCACCCCGTCGCCATCCCATGTTCTGGATACGGGACAGAACTACTCGTCCGATTCCTCGTCGTCGTCGGCTCCGCCGCTCGGAGCGGGCGATACGAACGGCACCCCGGTGATCAGGTCCATCGGCTCCGAACCGGGGGATTGCAGCCCACCTCGGCGCGGCCGAACCGGCTCGCTGGCATAGCTGTCGTGTTCCGCCGACCACTCCGCTCGTTTCTTGGACAGACCGATCTTGCGTTCCTGCGGATCCACGCGCAGGATCTTGACCTGCAGCTTGTCGCCGATTTTGACCACCTCGTGCGGGTCTTCCACCTTATGATCGGCCAGTTCGCTCACGTGCAACAGACCCTCAAGGTCCTGTTCCAGTTCGACAAACACGCCGAAATTCGTGATCTTGGTGACCGTGCCCTCCACGATCTGGCCGGGGATGTAGTTTTCGGGCACGGCCCGCAGCCAGGGATCCTCGTGCAACTGCTTGAGTCCCAAGGCGATGCGCTGCTTGTCCTCCTCGACCTTCAGCACCACGCACTCCACCTCGTCGCCCTTCTGCAGCATCTCCTGGGGGTGGCTGATCTTCTTGGTCCAGCTCATGTCGGACACGTGCAGCAGCCCGTCGATCCCTTCCTCCACCTCCACGAAGGCCCCATAATTCGTCAGGTTGCGGACCCGACCACGAATCCGCGTGTTCGGCGGGTACTTGGCCGCCACCTGCGTCCAGGGGTTCACCTCGGTCTGCTTCAGGCCCAGCGATATCTCCTGCTTGCCCTTGTTGATCTCCAGCACCATCACCTCGACCGGCTGCTCCTCATGCAGCAGTTCGGACGGGTGATTGATCCGCCGGGTCCAGCTCATTTCGCTGATGTGCACCAGGCCCTCCACGCCCGGCTCGAGCTTCACGAACGCGCCGTAGGGCACGATGTTCACCACCTCGCCCTTGACCCTCGTGTTGACCGGGTACCGCTCCTCGATGTGCTCCCACGGGCTCTCTTTCAACTGCTTGAGGCCCAGGGCCACCTTCTCCTTGTCCTTGTCGACGCTGAGCACCTTGATCTCGATCTCGTCGTCGATGCGCAGCAGCTCCGACGGATGGCCGATGCGGTCCCAGCTCATGTCCGTGATGTGGAGCAGGCCGTCGATGCCGCCCAGGTCCACGAACGCGCCGAACTCCGCGATGTTCTTGACCACGCCGCGGCGAACCTGGCCCACCTCGATGTCCCGCAGGAGATTCTCCTTCGCCGTGGTGCGCTCTTCCTCGATCAGCTTCCGCCGCGAGATGACGATGTTCTTGCGCTCCGCGTCGATCTTCAGGATCTTCGCCTCGATCTCGCG
>CAZBFW010000947.1:0-1692 GCA_964491135.1 uncultured Phycisphaeraceae bacterium
CGTCGTGGGCGGCGGGATCGGAATGATGGGCCCGTCCTCCCCGCCCCCGTCGTCGCCGCCCGTGTCCGACCCCGGATTCACCACGTTCCCATCCGAGTCCACCGCCACGCCCCAGGAGTAGTGAGCCAGCGAATTGCGGGCAAAAATCGCGAAGTACAGCTTCTTGTCACCGGAAAACGTGTACGAGGTGACGTCGGAGTTCACGACCACCGTCACGCCGTCGGCCACTTCCTGCCCGACCTGGTATGTCTCCTCGTCCTCCGGCACCCACGCGAAAACGCTGTCCGACTGCACCAGCAGCGTTCCCACGGTCACATCGCCACGCTTCTCCCCTGTCGCCCCGTCGTCTCGCAGGTCGTCGTTCTTCTGCCAGCTCAACGTGGTGCCGCTGACGCCCACGTTACGCACGGGTTCGGGCCAGGTCCGGTGGTTGTTGTTCTTGGAGTCCGTGGCCGCGGCCACCGCGGCCGCCGCGTTCACCCGGCCAAAACCGTACTTCAGGCTCTTCCGGGTAATCGCGTTGTACTCCGCCTTGGCCGGCGAAATCCGCTCCGCCGTGTGCTCGAGCACCGTCCGCACCTGCGTCGCCGTCAACCTTGGGTTCGCCGAGAGCACCAGGGCCGCCACACCGGCGGCGACCGGACAGGAGGCGGACGTGCCCGAGAAGTATTTCGTGTAATTCGGATCCTCCAGGTCTTCGGGCTCTGTGCCGTCGTTGTACCCGGGATCGATATACCCGGTGGCGTCCGTGTTGTCCGTGGTCACCATCCCGGCCTGAAAGTCATCACCGCTGGGAGCTAGCACATCCAGACTCACGCCGTAGTTGCTGTACGTGGCGCGATTGTCGTCGGCATCCGAGGCCCCCACGCTGATCACCGTCGGCAGTGAGGAAACGTCCGTTCCGTCATTCTCCTGGTTCTCGTTGCCTGACGAGAAAAGCACAACCATGCCCAGCCCGTCCCGACCGCCCTGAAATGCCACGCGTATGGCATCAACGACTACGTCCGGCGTTGGAACCTGAACGAAGCCCCAACTGTTGATGTGCACGTCGACCCCCGCCTGCCGGGCGTACAGGAAAGCGTTCGACTCCTGCGTCCCGCTGGTGTGCTCCTTCACGCCTCGCGACGCCGTAAACCGCGCCGCGGGCGCCACCCCCCGCACACCCAGCTCGTTCGCCGCCGCCACCGCCAGCCCCATCACGGCCGTGCCGTGCCGTTCATCCAGACCCGCCGGCAGCGCCGCGTTGTCCTCGGTCATGTTGGTTGCGGCGTTGTGGCTTGTTCCGGTGTAGTTCGCCTCAAGATCCTCGTGAGCCAGATCGCACGAGTCATCAAACATGCCGATCACGATCGTGCTGCCCCGGGTGGTCTTCCAGGCCTCCAGCGCGTCAATATCCACTCCCGGCGTTCCACCCTCCTGGCCGGTGTTGTTCAGATGCCACTGCTGGGAGAAATATACGTCCTGAGGCGCCTCTGTGCCCTGGTGCAGACGTTTCGGATTCCGAAAATCCGGGTGGGAATAGAGCGTCCGCCCGTCGCGGTACAGCTCCGCCGCAATCGCCACCTCCGACCCCGGCGTGCTGTCCAAGGGTCGGACCACGTAAACATCGGCGAGCCCCTCAACCGCGTTGACCAACTGCACGCCATAGATCGGAAGAGCGTCGTGTAGGGAAAGAGTGTAGGATAGGGTGTA
>CAZBFW010000948.1:0-1682 GCA_964491135.1 uncultured Phycisphaeraceae bacterium
CCAAGGCCGGTCGCGATCGGCCCGCGAGCCCGCATCCGCAACACGGCCTTCGTGGCCGACGATCGGCTCGCGGCCTGCCTCCCAACAGGCACACTGCCTCGGGATCGTGCCCCGCTGGTCGTTGTAGTACGGATCCGCGATGTCGAAATAGAGGTACCGATTGTCTCCGATGCCACGCCGCGTCCGCACGCAAGGTGTACCCTCCACCTCGGTGGTCTCGAATGGGCCGTCCTCCACGCCGGGGCACACCCGCAACCCGTGCTCCGCCATCTTGCCGCCGGACTCCGCCCGGCAGGACAACTTCAACCGGGCGGCGAACTCGCGGCCCTCCCGTTTCGACTTGTCCGCACCCAGCAGCGAGCGGACGGCCTTCGACCAGTCGTCGGCCTCCGGAGCCCGATTGGCCTTGAAGAGATCCGCGAACCGGCGCGTCAGGTCGATGTAGAAGCGGCCGTCCTCCACGCTTTCACAGATGGGCGTCCCCTCGTGCATCTCGCTCCACGTCTCGATGATGACCAGGCGGGGCTTTGCCTGCAGAGCCATCAGCCAAGACGCGGCATAGTATCCCCCGCCCAGTCGGTCGCGGGTGGGCGTATTCCGGCCCGGCACGGGCGAATCGTCATACCCCGGCCCCACCTGGGCCGCGCCCTCACCGAGAATGGGTCCGAACAGCGCCGCGCCCCAGCCCGTGCGCGCATCCGCCGTGAACGACCACGCCGGACCGGCCACGACAAACGGCCGGCGCCCGTCGAAATCCTCCGCAAACCGCTTGTACACGTAGTCGATCGTGCTCTGATCGTGCCCGGTCGCAAACGCCGACTCGTATAGCTGCACCAGCGGCCGGCCGTCTATGCAGGCCCAGTGCCGCGGCGGCACCAGGCAGAAGAAGTCGCGGATCGTGCGATAAAAGATGTCCTTGCCCTCGTCCGTGCGCAGGTCCACGTTCTGCTCGCGAGGCTCCGTGAACGCGTGGTTGGCCAGCAGCGTGGACGTGTCGTAGAACATTCCGATCCGCGGCGTCTTCCCTTCCTTCGCCAGCTCGTCCAGCGCCTCCACCAGGGGCGGAATCCCGTGCACGGAGAACCGGATATCCGGCTTTTCGTACTGGTTCGGCGCGCCCCAGTACACCAGGAGGACCACGTCGATCCCCGCTGCCAGCAAATCCTTCATCTGCCGCCGGTGCCAGGCCGCAGATTCGTAGCTGACCCCGCGCTCGTCCGGGAAGTGCTGCCGCAGAAGGTCATGCGTGTGCGCCGGATCAGCAAAGAAATGCTCATCCGGCCAGCGGTACCAGTAGAAGTAGTGCGTGGCCACGATCCGATCGTCGGGCGAGAATGTTGCGGCCGCGGAGAGCTGCTCGCGATCCGGCACGGGTGGGATTTCCATTGCATACACTCCGGGGACGACCCCGGCCAGCGCCAACAGCCCCAGCCCCGATCCAACCCGACGGCTCAGTGTCATAAGATCACCTCCAGACCCGTATGAGGCAGCGCAAGCCACCCCGCATTGAGCAAGCGCCACGCCCAGACGAAACGAGAACCCGCCCATCGGCGAGGGAGTACCGCTCAGCCGGCCAACGATCCGCCGCCAATGGCCGCGGGGCAGGTACACAGGCGCCACTCTCGCCGGGAAAGCAAGGGTACCGGCAGCGCGACGCTACCGCAACGCACTCGCGCGACCCA
>CAZBFW010000949.1:0-1677 GCA_964491135.1 uncultured Phycisphaeraceae bacterium
ACACCCTATCCTACACTCTTTCCCTACACGACGCTCTTCCGATCTATGTACAAGTCGATGGTGCGCAACTTTGACATGATCGTCCGGAAGCAGTCGGCGACGTAACGGCCAAACGCAAAAACGCAAAAACGCGGAAACGCAGAAACAGGGAAGGGGGATGGGTCTGCCGCTGCTCTTGAGCAGCGGTGATGCTTGTTGGCGACGTCCGTGCGGTCGATGGGAGCCTCATCGTTGGCCGGATGCGAGGTATGGCGGTTGGGCCGGCTCCATGAGGGCGACCGGCGTCCCTTGACTGGGTAACGGCCGGGGATAGACTACGTTGCTTGCCGTCCCTCTGCCGGGGCGGTTCGGCGGCGTAGCCAAGTGGACTAAGGCGCGGGTTTGCAAAACCCGTATTCATCGGTTCGAATCCGATCGCCGCCTGTCTTTCCCGTTGCGATCGTACTCCGGCGTCGCGGGTGCACGGCATGAAGCACGTCCACGACTCGCTCCACATCCTGCTGATCTGTGAAGCCTGTTCCGTTTTGCTGACGATGGTCTTCCTCCTTACGTTCGGACTGAGCCTGTCGCCGACAGACGGTGCCTATGGACGGTTCACCCCGTTCGACTCCTCGATGTATATGCTTATCTTGTTTGCAGCCGGCGTGCTCGGGCTGCTGGTGTGGCCGTTCGCGTACCTTACGCTACGGGATCGGCGGCTTGCCCATTGTCTGCCGCTGGTGGTCGGCGCCGTTGCAGCCTGGATCGTTGTGGTAACGCCGGCCAGCGTGATCAAGGGCTTCACGGGGTCGTTTGTCGTGTTGGCGCTGGCTTTGCTGGTCTGCCGATGGCTGTTTCGAACTCAATATGCGCGGGGATACTGCCAGAGCTGCGGATACAGCCTCACCGGCAACGTCAGCGGCGTGTGCCCGGAGTGCGGGACGAGGGTCGCTCGTCAGGCGCGGCGGATGGAGGAGAGATCGCGCGGATGCTGAAGAGACCACCCCGGGGTCGGCTTCAGCCGACCGGCCAGTGCCCCCATCTTCAGATGGGGGTGGGCGGCTGGCACCTGACTGTAATCGATCTCTTCTCGGGGAGCCGGCTTCCAGCCGGCTTCCTCCGGCGTCGACATTGTCACCGGCTGAAGCCGGGTCAGAGAAATCGGAGAAAGAGGATACTCATGGAGTGTCGGCTCCCCCTGCTGAAGCAGAGGGCACTGACCGGCCGGCTGAAGGCCGGCCTGATGGAGCGTTCGGTGGGCGAACATCATCCGGCGAGCCACGCGGCGTCGAAGCACACTCACTTGTGCGAACCGGATGCAGACCCCCCGCCGGGTGAACTCTGCGTGCATTGCGGGAAGATCGTGCCGCCGCCGGTGAAAGAGGATGGGGGCGCCGAGGGCTGGCTTGCAGTGTTGTGGCCGGGTGGGGAAATTCTCGCCTGGCTCATCGTTCTCGGCAGTGCGTCTCTGCTGCTTCTGGGAGTGTGTGCCGGGGCTCTGGTCTTGTTTGTCGTCGCGTTGGTTGTCTGGCGCGTGTACTTTCCGCGCCGTTGCCCCTGGTGTCGGCAGTGGCAGAGCGCCCAGGCGGTGAAGCGATGGAAGCGCGGATGCTGTGTAACTTGCGGTTACGATTTGACCGGCAACGTCAGCGGCGTGTGCCCGGAGTGTGGGACGGCGATCGCGCGGGTGGCGCAGCC
>CAZBFW010000950.1:0-1665 GCA_964491135.1 uncultured Phycisphaeraceae bacterium
CTCACAGTCCTTCTTTGACACGTGGATTCCGATGAAGGACGTCTGGGCCGACTTGTTCCAGAGGAACTAGGAAGGTCCGGCAGGCGGCTCGCGACGGGGCGAACGGGACATCGGTCGCCCCGTCGCGCGTTCTCCTCTCTTTCGCCGCGCAATCCCGTTTGCCCGTCTTCGCCTCGCGTGGTTTTCGGACGTGTGGCGGCCCAACCCCCTGAGCGTGACGCTTCGGTCGTTTGCCTCCCTCGCAGTTATATTTGACGCTTGTTCCACACGATCGCCGTGTGGAGCAACGGGGGGATGCGAAGCGCCACCATTTCTCTATTCGGACTTGTCCTGCTGGCCGGGTGCCAGGGATCGACACCGTTTTTTCGGACCGGGCTGACGCTCTCGCCGGAGGCCCAGGCCCTGGCCGGCGACCGGGCGGCCCCGGCCGTGGAGGCCCGCTACGGGGGCCTTCTTCGCGATGCGGAAGCGGAGGCCCGGCTGCTGGCGATCGCAGAGCGTCTGGCGGAGCCCACGCCGGTCTTGCGCACCACGTACCAGATCCGGCTGCTGCGAAGCACTCGGCTCAACGCCTGCTCATTACCGGGCGGCCGCATCTATCTGACCGTCGGGTTGTTTCGTCAGCTTCGCGACGATGCGCAGTTGGCCGCGGTACTGGCACATGAGATGGCTCATATCGTCTGCAAGGACCACTTCAAACCCGCATGCGGCAACAGCGACGATGCTCTGGCGCGGGAGAAGAATGCGGACGCAGAAGCAGTGCGACTCCTCCAGCGGGCGGGGATCGAACCGACGTCGCTCGTGGCCGTGCTGCAAACCATCGGGCACGTGCAACCGCCCGGCTGGTCCGATAGCCGGATCGCGGAAATCCGGCACCGACTGGATGGCATGGCGAGTGACACGGTGCTGGCTCGACGCGGCCCATAACCCGTTCTTCCAACGAGCATTGCGCAGCATCTTGGTGTTGACTTCTCCGGCAGAGTCTCTCTATCATTGGGCGATAGGAGGGATCTGCTGCGGGCGCATCCTCTGGCGCAGCAGAGGGCAGGTTGCCGCACGTACGCGGCACCGGCCCGAGAGAAATCTTCGAGGGTGCACGTCTCGAGGGAGGAAAATGCGATGAAGAAGGCACTTGTCAAGTCCGTCCTTTCGCTGGCTCTGTTGATCGTCGGTATGTTTGCCGCCGCCTGCGCGCCGGAGGCGACGTCGCAGGATCTCGCCGGTCAGGAACACCCCCGGCACGAGACCGGCCTGGAGAGCCAGGTCGCCGACTATTGAGATCCTGAGCGGAAGAGCCGGGGATCTCCCCGTGACCCTTTCGTGACGCGCGCGGCCGACCCGTTCGACCGAGCCACGTCATGATACACGTCGCGTCGGATCCCACCGCTCGCCGCCGCGAAACGAATCGCGTCCACGTTCGCACGGATTGGTGTCGAACGTGGACGCGTGTTTGTGGCAAACCGCCTGGATCCCGGGGAACAGCCGGGCTACTCGCTGGCCGGCGCGGATGGTTCCGCTTCTTTCGGGGCGTCCGCCTCCGCCGGCGCCGGCGCCGGCGCCGGGGCAACCGGCTTCACCACAATTCGAATCATACGGTCCGGCTTGTGGTAGCGTTGAAATGCCTCGCGAACCGCGTCCGCCCTAGCCTTCTCGTACGCCACCGGG
>CAZBFW010000951.1:0-1656 GCA_964491135.1 uncultured Phycisphaeraceae bacterium
ATCGCGCACGGTCAAACTCCGTTCTCACACCGAGGTTGAGCCCTCGCCAGCTGAGACAAGGCATAACCCTATAAATTAAATGGGTTTATGCGATTTTCAATATATAGACTCAAAAAGCTTCCGGATGGCTTGACATCCAGACGTTTGTGATGTAAGTTATCCGCATCGGGCCGGGGGTTTACGGGAGGGGTCACAAGGGGGGATGGGCGGGGAGAGAGCATGGGGGTTCCTGGCGAGCTCGCGGGGAGACCAGGGAGTGGTGCGAGTTTCGGAGGGAAGTCCCATCGGGCAGGCTGGCAAGCCTGCCCAATTTTATGCGCTCATTTCTCATCGGGCCAATGTCTTTATAGTGCACGCTGATCGGCGGGAACCGTGTGGAGGACGGGGTGAGGTTGTGCTCGGTTTGGATGAAACAAACCTGGTGGAGGCCGCGCAGAAGGGCAGCTTGGACAGCTTCGGGGAGCTGTGCGGCTTGTACTACCGGCCGATGGCGGCCATCGCGTATTCGGTGCTGGGCGATCATCAGCTTGCGGAGGACGCGGCCCAGGAGGCGTTTGCGCGGGCCTTGGGCGGGCTATACCGCCTGAGAAGGCCGGAGCGGTTCGGCGCGTGGTTGGCTCGCATCTGCCGGAACGTCGCGGTGCGGATGGCCCGGGCAAGGAGACGCGACGGCACCGCCGGTGACGTGTGGAATCTTCCGGCCCGGCCGGAGGAGGACGATGTGGGCCTGGCCGTCCGGCGATGCCTTGGCAGGCTGAAGGCTCGCGATCGCGAGGTGATCGTGCTGAGGTACTACGACAACCTGTCGCACGATCAGATCGCGGCCGTATTGCGTTTGTCACCGGCGGCGGTGCACGGACGGCTGCAGCGGGCCCGGCGCCGGATGGCGGGAGTCATGAGGCGAGAGGGACTGCTGGAGCCGGGATCATGAGGGCGCAAGACGACAACCCGTGGATGGACGAACTGATCGGCAGGGCCGTCAGCCGGCCGGTACCTCCGTTTGATTTCAACACGTGGAAGCTGGAACACCCGGAAGCGCTGCGGCGGTACCGTCAAAAGATGGGGAATCGCGAGGCCGGCGGTCTTCGCACAGCCGGAATAGGAAGCATCATCATGAGAACGCTGACGGACAAGGTTGCCATTGCCGTGATTGTTGTGCTGGCGCTGGTGGGCGTTGGCTGGTTTCTAACCGGCGATTCCGGCGTCGCGTACGCTTTGGAGCAGACGATCGCCGCGAACCGCCAGGTGCGATTTCTTCACGTCAGGACGCTGGATCCGGATGACAGGAACCCCAATGTCTGGGAGAACCGGCAGGAGCTCTGGGCGGAACTCGACGAAAAGGGTGCGCCCGTGCGGATGCGAATCGAAGAGGGGCTTGGCGACTCGTTCCGCGTAATCGTTCTCCAGGGGAACCTGGCAATTCGCTGGCGGCCGGCGAAGGATGAGTACGACAGCCGGCACGTCTACGACGCGGGGGTGGAGATGCAGCAGGCGATTTCCATGTTCGATCCACGAGCCGCTGCGGAAGCAGTGGACCGCCTTGTCTCAGAGAACAAGGCGGACGTCCGGACCGAGACGACCGAGACCGGAGAGATTCGTCTGACGGTTGCAGATCGGAAGAGCGTCGTGTAGGGAAAGAGTGTAGGATAGGGTGTA
>CAZBFW010000952.1:0-1655 GCA_964491135.1 uncultured Phycisphaeraceae bacterium
GATCCACGGAACGTCGGCCTCGTATACGTCCAGCAGCAGCCAGACGTGCGTCAGGTCGGCGATTTCGTAGAGCACGTCTCCGGTTCGGACGTATTGGCCTTCCATGACGTTCTTGCGCACTACGGTTCCGCCGATGGGAGCGTAGACGACCAGGTGAGTCTGCGGCGTGCCGCTGGCCTCGATGGCTGCGATCTGCTCATCGGTGATTCCCAGCAGCGTGAGCTTGCGGCGGGAGGACTGGGCGAGCTGTTCGGCGCTGCGGCGGGAGGCGTCCAGGGCGCCGTCCGGCATGGCCCGGGCGGAGCGGATGGCCTGGAGATACTCCTCCTGGCCGGAGAGCAGCTCCGGACTGTAGATCTCGACAAGATGATCGCCTTCCTGCACGAGCATGCCGGAGAAGTCGGCGAAGAGCCTGTCGATGCGGCCGCCGATCCAGGCGGCGACCATGCGGTGTCGGGTCTCGTCGTAGCCGATCTTCCCGACGGTGCGGATTTCGCGGACAAGCCTGCGGAGCCGGGCGGGCTCGGTGGCCAAGTCAGCGAGGCGACGAGCGCGTTCGCTGAGCCTCATGTCATATGCGCCGGTCCCATCTTCCTCGTACTCGCCGACGGGCTCGCGTTTCATGCCGCAGACGGGGCAGCGGCTGTCAGAGTCGGCGCTGCCCTGGTCTCCGCATTCCGGCATGGTGCAGCGATACCATTGCTTCTTCGGGGTGGCGAGGTTCCCGGATGTTCTCGCCGACGGGGCCTGGGCTTCCGCGTGGTGCGGGATCAACTCCATGCCGCAGATTGGGCATTTGCCAGGGCCGGATTCACGTACCTCGGGGTGCATGGAGCACGTCCAGTACGCGATTGGCGGCGTGACGGTGACGGGCGACCCTCCTGCATTCGAGAGCCGCCAGGCGGCCCAGAGCAGAATGACGATCAACACGGAGAGAACGACCGCCCAGCGGATCAGCAGGCCGCGGACGGCTGCGGTGTACGGCGTGCCTTCCTGGGAATTCATGGCGCCTCCTCGCGGGTTGACGATGTCGGCGTCTCCGTCGCTCGTATCAATTCGAGCCCCACCTCCTGCTGCAACCGGGAGAAGGCGGTCTCCAGTTCAGTGACGTTCTGGTGCCGCATTTGCTCGAACTGAAGCCAGCGCTGCCAGTTGTCAATCACGGTCAGAAACGTGGTGTCGCCCGCCTGATAGCCGGTCAGGCTGACCTCGTAGGTCTGCCGGGCCTGCGGGATCAGCACGGTCTCCAGGAGCCGCAGGGTTTCCTGCTTCGCCTGTACCTGTGCCCAGTCGTCGAAGATGCGAAACGCCACGAGATTCCTTGTTCCCCGCAGCTCATGATCGGTGGCCAGCAGCCTCATCCGCGCCTCGCGGCGAGCGGCTTCCACCTTCTGGATCCACAGCGGAACGTCGAACTGGATGGTGAATGCCCAGTTGTCATCGCCGCCTTCGCTCTGCCGGTTGTAGGCCATGCGCTTGCCCGTTTCCGGGTTGATCGGCGGTTTGAAGGGCTCGCGCGGATCGGTGTACGTCCACTCGATGCCGACGGTCAGGTCCGGCCAGTAGCCCAGGTCGGCAAGGGCAAGTTTCTCCACGTCTCGTTCACGCTGGCGGGCCCGGCGGGCGTGGTCCGGAGTGTTCGTTTCCGCCAGGCG
>CAZBFW010000953.1:0-1654 GCA_964491135.1 uncultured Phycisphaeraceae bacterium
CATGAAGCACGCAAGAACCATCCACTGCGTTTCGTGCCGCCATCGCGACTGCGTCAACGGCGAAGATTGTCTGGCCGATGCCGAGCGCCAGCGGGAGTTGTACGAGGTGGAAGGCATCGCCCGACTGCACCGCGCAGCATCGGCCATCGAAGCACGCCATTACTGCCGGGAACCTCGCATCCGAGAGGTAATACTTTTCGCCCACGAGCTGGATGTGCGCCGCGTGGGGCTCGCCTTCTGCGTAGGGCTGTCGGAAGAGGCGGAGGTCGTCGCCGACATCCTCGGCCGCGAGTTCGACGTCGTGTCCGTCTGCTGCAAGGTATGCGGCATTGACAAGCAGTCCCTGGGCCTGGAACAGATTGACCCGCAGAAACCCCGGGAAACGATGTGCAATCCAGTCGGTCAGGCGGTGCTCCTGAACGAGGCCGAGACGCAACTCAACGTGTTGGTCGGGCTGTGTGTGGGACACGACGCCCTCTTCACGATGACCTCGCGGGCGCCCGTCACGACGCTGATCTGCAAGGATCGGATGCTCGCCCACAACCCGGCCGGGGCCATCTACAGCCGGTACCTTCGCCGCACCCTTCTGTCCGCAGGCACGTAACCGAGGCGGCCGGCAATCCGGCTTGCGCCACAGACGGCCCGCAGCACTTTTCCGCGGCGAGCGGATCGACTATCATCTTCCGCCGGTTCGTATCGGGCCCGGGCCCCCGGCGCGGAATCACGCGTAACCGCATGGACGGTCTGAGGATACGGCCCCGGCCCCGGCAGATCGACGGCGTCGGCGCCGTCACCGGACAGACGAGCCCGCACGGGGATCGAGAGGAACCGCCGTGGCTTCAGAATCCAGCGCCCGCAATGGGGAACAGGTTGACCTTCCGTTCGGCCCGGACATTGACCCTGCCGAGTCCGCCGACTGGGTCGAAGCGCTCAACGAGGTCGTTTCCGAGAAGGGCCCGCAGCGGGCGGGCTTCCTGCTGTCACTCCTGCGAGACCATGCCCGTGTCTCCGGCGTGACCCTTTCGGAGTCACTGAACACCCCGTACGTGAATACGATCCCCGCTCACGAGCAGCCGGTGTATCCGGGCAACCGGGAAATCGAGCGGCGCATCAAGAGCATCATCCGCTGGAACGCGATGGCGATGGTGGTCCGGGCGAATCGGGAGAGTCCCGGCATCGGCGGACACATCTCGACGTTCGCCTCGGCGGCAACGCTGTACGAAGTGGGCTTCAATCACTTCTTCCGAGGCCGGGGCAAGGACGGGTTCTCCGGCGACCAGATCTACATCCAGGGCCACGCGACGCCGGGGATCTACGCCCGAGCGTTTCTGGAAGGTCGGCTGAGCGAACGGCACCTGGAGAACTTCCGGCGAGAACTGGCCAAGGGCGGCGGATTGTCTTCATACCCCCACCCGTGGCTGATGCCGAGCTTCTGGGAATTCCCCACCGTCTCCATGGGGCTGGGCCCGATCATGGCGATCTACCAGGCCCGGTTCAACCGGTACCTCCAGAACCGCGGCATCCGGGACACGTCCCAGGCTCACGTATGGGCGTTTCTCGGCGACGGCGAATGCGACGAGCCGGAAACCCTGGGCGCCCTCACGCTGGCCGCCCGGGAACGCCTGGACAACCTGATTTTCGTGATCAACTGCAA
>CAZBFW010000954.1:0-1629 GCA_964491135.1 uncultured Phycisphaeraceae bacterium
GCTGCACTTTACCGTCAATCGCAGGCGACCGGTAGTGCGAAGTCCTCGAACGGGTCATATGCCGCCGGAGGGAGGAGGCGGAGGGGTGGACATCCGACATGCAACAGCCTCATCCCGATTCGCATCGCGGACGGGTATGCCACGCAGGTGGGTCCCATGAAGCGAGGCGAACGTCGCTCGACCCCGCGGAGGGCCTTGCCCCATGGTGACGTGCGGAGAGAATGGACGTCGTGCCCGAGGCGGACGCCTTCCGCGTGGCGACTGTCCGGCAGCGGGGAGAACCATCATGTATGACGCAATAACCGTTCTTCTGGTCGTCGCGGCAGCATCGGCGGCCTCCAACCCAACCGTCACCGTCACCCCGATCTGGGAGCGCAAGCTGGATGGCGACGTGCCGCTGACGCTGGCGATGGACACCGGCGAAACCCGCCCGTTCCTGATCGGTACGGAAGCCGGCGGCGTGTTCATCGCGGGTCGCGAGCAGATGCCCCGCCGCCTGTTCGATGCCGACGGATCGGTGCAGGCGCTCAGCACGCTCCAACTCCGCGGCGAGGGCAACGCGATACTGGCCGGCACCGAGCGAGGGGAGGTGATATGCGTCCAGCTCGCCGCCGACGGGAAACCGCAGACCCTCTGGCGGCATCGGGCCTCGTGCGGCGTGAACGCCGTCCAGACCCTGCCGGACTCGGATGAGGACGGAGTGGAGGTGGCGATCGGCGGGGCAGGCCAGGATGTCACGCTGCTGAGCGGACAATCGGGCAAAGTGATCTGGACGCAGGATCTGGGTGCCAAGGGCGGGACCGGATACGTGCACCGCATCGCGTTCAACGCCGATCTGGATGGCGACGACGGGTTGGACCTCGTGGTCTGGACCTGGCGAGGGGAACTCGTGGCCCTGGCCGGAAAGGACGGCGCGATCCTCTGGCGAAACCGAGTCAACGGCGGCTTCGTGGACGCGATGGACATGGCGTCGGACGCCAACGGCGACGGGCGGTACGATTTCGTCGTCGGCGGCAACGACGCGACGGTCCGACTCTGCTCGGGCGCCGACGGCTCCACCCTCTGGACGGCCACTCTCGACCGAACAGTCCGCGACGTACGAGAGGTGAACGACCTCAACGGCGACGGCATGCGCGATTTCTTCGCCGTGACGGCGGCAGGGACGGCGGCCTGCATCGCAGGCGGCGCGGGGCCGGAGGCCAAGGTGCTCTGGACGGCCAACCTCGGGGACGTCTGCCGCACGCTCGTCTGCCCCGGCGACGTGGACGGAGATGACGTGACCGACATCGTTGTCGGAGCCGAGAACGGAATCGTCGCCGAGTTGTCCGGCAGGGACGGCAAGCGGCTGTGGCAGTGGCAAGGGCCGGACGTCGTGCGGGAAATGCTCACCCTTCCGAAAACCGTGGGCCGCGGAATCGATGCAATCGCCGTGGCCTGCCTGGACGGAACGGTCGCGGTGCTGCCGATCCGGCCGGGCCCGTCAGCGGAAACGCCTTCGCCCACGTCACGGCCGGTGGCGACGGGCCATCGATTCAAGCCGTTGAAGGAGGCGCCGCCGGCGGATGAACCGCTGACGGAGGTGCCGATCCTGCTCTACCACGACGTGCTGCCGGTCGCGAAGTACCTCTA
>CAZBFW010000955.1:0-1625 GCA_964491135.1 uncultured Phycisphaeraceae bacterium
TGCGGGAAGGCAGGGGCGTCGCACTCGTGGCTCGCAGGGTTGGGCAAACGCAGGAAGGCCGACAGGCCGGGGAAAATGGGGCCGTCAAGTGGCTGACCGTCGTCGGCGCGGCCCACAACAACCTCAAGGACATCGACGTACACATCCCCCTGGGCCGCTTCGTCTGCGTCACCGGGGTCAGCGGCAGCGGTAAAAGCTCGCTGGTCAACGACATCCTGCGCGAGCAGCTTGCCCGCGACCTGAACGGCGCGGAGAAGACCCGGCCCGGCCGCCACAGAAAAATCACAGGCGCTGAGCACCTCGACAAGGTCATCGACATCGACCAGTCTCCCATCGGCCGGACGCCGCGCTCCAACCCCGCCACCTACATCAAGGTTTTTGACCAGATCCGCAGCCTCTACGCCCGCCTGCCCGACGCCAAGGTTCGCGGCTATCGCCCAGGACGATTCAGCTTCAACGTTCCCACCGGGGCCACGGGCGGCGGCCGGTGCGAGGCGTGCGAAGGTAACGGGGCGAATCGGGTGGAAATGGACTTCCTCGCGGACATCTGGGTGACTTGCCCAGTCTGCCAGGGTCACCGATTTTCGCGCGAGACTCTCCAGATTCACTACAAGGCCAAGAGCATCGCCGACGTGCTGGAGATGGACGTCCAGGAGGCCCTGGAGCACTTCGCGAACATCCCAGCCATCGCCTCCATGCTTCAAACCCTGCACGACGTGGGCCTGGACTACGTGAAGCTGGGGCAATCCTCCACGACCCTGTCCGGCGGCGAGGCTCAGCGGATCAAGCTCGCGCGGGAGTTGGTCAAGAAGGCCACTGGCCGGACGCTGTACCTGCTGGACGAACCGACGACGGGACTGCACTTCGAGGACATCCGCCGGCTGCTGGCCGTCCTGCACAGCTTTGTGGATTCCGGCAACACGGTGGTTGTGATCGAGCACAACCTGGACGTGGTCAAGACGGCGGATTGGGTCATCGACCTGGGTCCGGAGGGCGGTGAGGACGGCGGATGGATCGTCGCGGAGGGCACGCCGGAGCAGGTGGCGGCGGTGGCGGGCAGCTACACCGGGCAGGTGCTCCGGCCGGTCCTGCGACTGCAAGAAAGAGCGCCGGGGGCAAAAGCAGGGACCGACCGGCGCCGGGGGAAGACGGCGGAATCCGGGTCAGGCAGGCAAATTACGGTCACCGGCGCTCGCCAGCACAACCTCAAGAACGTGGCGGTTTCGTTGCCACGTGAGAAGACCACTGTCTTCTGCGGCCCGTCGGGCAGCGGCAAGAGCAGCCTGGCCCTCGACACGATCTACACCGAGGGGCAGCGGCGATACGTGGAATCCCTCAGCGCATACGCCCGCCAGTTCGTGGGGCAGTTGCAGAAGCCGAAGGTGGATCACGTTACGGGGCTGTCGCCGGCCATCAGCATCGACCACTTCTGAATATAAAGCGTGTTCAGCCGCGCCAGTTGCAGCGGCAGCGTGTACAGGTCTTCGCGCTGCACGTAGATCAGCGGCCCCAGAAAGTCATTCCAGCGCGCCATAAAGCCCAGCACGAACAATGTCGCGACCAGCGGCTTGGCCTGGGGCATGAAGATCCGCCAGTAAATCTGGAAGAAGTTGGCGCCGTCCACT
>CAZBFW010000956.1:0-1621 GCA_964491135.1 uncultured Phycisphaeraceae bacterium
CAGGCCCTGCCGTGGACCGCACCGAAGCTCCCAAGGTCCGCGCCGCCTGTGGGGCCGACCGCGCCGAAACACACACGCCCGGGCTCCAACCTGCTCACAGAACCGGTCCCACCCGGATCGTTGTACGTGATCGGCTGTAGACGCCCCTTTTCATCAATGAAAAATGCCATCCCGCAGGTGGGCGCCACTGCCGGTCATCCCCGACAAGCCCACCGGACTCCACCCGCGACTCACGCCTGCGGAACTGTGTTAACCATCTGCTATTCCATGGATTACGAGCGATTCCGGACTCAGGTCGAACGGACGACGTTCACCGGCTCCCGGCGCAGGTAGGCCCGGATGTTCGCCACCGCAGTGGCCATCAGCCGCCGGCGGGCCGACTGCGTGGCCCAGGCGACGTGAGGGCTGATCACACAGTTTCGTGCCCGCAGCAGTGGGTTGTCGGCGCGGGGGGGCTCGGTCGAAAGCACGTCCAGCCCGGCACCGGCCAGCCGGCCGGCGTTCAGGGCGTCGGCCAAGGCCGCCTCGTCAATCAGCGGCCCGCGGCTCGTGTTAATCAGAACCGCCGACGGCTTCATCAGGGCCAGCCGCCCCGCGTTGACCAGGTTCTCCGTCTCCGGCGTCAGCGGACAGTGCAGGCTCACCACATCGCCTTCCCGAAACACCGTGGCCAGATCAGCCAGGCGGGCACCGCCCGCCGCATCAACCGCCGCAGGATCATACGCCAGCACTTCCATGCCGAACGCCCGCCCCAGGTCGGCCGTGGCCCGCCCGATCCGCCCGTACCCCACGATACCCAGGACACGACCATCCAGTTCGACCAGCGGCCAGTCCCAGTAGCTGAAATCCGCAGCATTCACCCAGCGACCCGCACGCACGCCCTGGCTGTGTTCCTGCACGTGGTGGCAGAAGTTCAGCAGATGCGCGAAAACGAGCTGCGCCACCGACCGCGTGCTGTACGTCGGCACGTTCGTGACCGTGATGCCGCGCCCGGCGGCGGCGGACACGTCCACAATGTTGTACCCCGTGGCCAGCACACCGATATAGCGAAGCTGCTCGAGCGACGTGATCGTCTCCGCGGACAACACGGTCTTGTTTGTCAGCACAATCTCCGCCCCCCGCGCCCGGTGGAGCACTTCCTCCGCCGGCGTCCGGTCATGGACCTGCAATTCACCCAGCGCCGCCAGCGCGTCCCAGCTCAAGTCGCCCGGGTTCAGGGTGTATCCGTCCAGAACGACAATCTTCATCGTCCTTACCTCCCGCACTGCCCCAAAGTGTGGCCCCCGCATGGGATGCATGCAACCCCGAAGTCTGTGGGCGCCGTTGCGCGTTCCGGCGTGATGGACGCATTTCCAGGCGATCGCTAGACTTCGTGTCGTCGTTACGCACGAACGTCTGCAGCACCAGGAACTTGCTGCGCGGCATGACAGACGTTGAGGGCCGATGCGGCACATGTGCGGATGGACGAAGGGTGGGTCAGCTTAAGCCGACCGGCCAATGCCCCCACCGTCAGGCGGGGGGCAGGCGTTTTGAACTATGGATCTCTTCTCCCCGATACCCTGCCCCTATCTAACCGCCGACCTGCCCGGCATCGGCGGGGTCATCAAGCGATTCAATGAGG
>CAZBFW010000957.1:0-1620 GCA_964491135.1 uncultured Phycisphaeraceae bacterium
CCACCCTATCCTACACTCTTTCCCTACACGACGCTCTTCCGATCTCCCGGCCCGAAGCGGACGGCCGAGGGTTACGTGATGATCCATTATCTCCGCGAGTCCATGAGGGGGGTGAACGGCCACAGTGCATTCACAACGCCGCACTGAAGCGTGCGGGCCCATCGGGTCCCAGCCCGCTGAGCGAACCGTTGAGCAATCCGCTCAAAAAGCCGGCTGTAAGCCGGCTCCGGCATGCGAGGAAAGGAATGGGAGAATGACTGCCCCACCCGCCTGAAGGCGGGGGCACTGGCCGGTCGGCTGAAGCCGACCAAGGCCTCGCGCTGCACAGCAAGCAACTGAATTCCGGCCGTCGCGCGCAAATCCTACCAGCCGCACCGGCGCAGGGCCTGGCTCCCGCAGCCCAGAAATCGCCACGGCGAGCCGCCCGTGGCGACCCACAGTACCTGGCCTCTTCTGGCCCCCCGTCCCGGAGCCCGCCCCCCGAAGCTGATCCCTCCGTCCCTCCGTCCCTCCGTCCCTCGGACTCCGGGCGAAGCCCGCACCATGCTCACGCGCCGCCGGGTTCGGTCTCCTTTGTCTTGATCGGGTATTCGGGCACCGGGGGCAGGTCCATCGGGTCTTCGGCCAGGCGCTGAAGCAAGTTCTGGATGGCGGCCTCCAGTTGTGCGTCCTTTCCGGCCACCACGTCGCCGGGCATGTTCATCACCTCGATGTCCGGCACCACCCCGTGGCCTTCGATGAGCCACGTGCTGTCCAGTCCGTAGAGGCCGAACTGCGGGGGCGTCACCGAGCCGCCGTCCACCAGGTTCTGGTGCGGCTCGATGCCGACGGCGCCGCCCCAGGTGCGCACGCCCAGGACGGGGGCGATCTTCTTGCGCTGGATGGCTTCCGCGAAGTACTCGCCGCAGGAGCCGGTCTCCTCGTTGACCAGGACGATCAGATGTCCGTGGAAGGCCCGCTCCGGGTTGACCAGGGGGCGGCCCTCGCGCGGAATGGTCAGCGCCCACACCTGGCGCTCCAGCCGGTCGATGATCATGTCGGCCGTGAACCCGCCGCCGTTGTACCGGTCGTCGATGATCAGGGCCTTCTTGAAATGCTGCGGATAGAAGGCCTTTGCGAATTCGATCAGGCCCTCCTGGCCCATGTCGGGCACGTGCAGGTAGCCGACGCGTCCGCCCGTCTGCTTCTCCACGAGGGCCCGATTGTTTTCCACCCATTCGCGATAGCGGATGGAGTTCTCGCTGCCGATCGTCTTCACGCGGCAGGTCAAGGCCCCGTCCGGTGACGGCCGGTCGTTGTACGTCAGGCTGACCCAGGTGTCCGGCTTGTTCTGGAGGTGTCGATACACGTTGTCGCCGACGCGGACTTCCCGCCCGTCGATTGCGATGAGGTATTGGCCGGGGCGGACGGGGCAGCCGGGCACGTCCAGCGGGGACCGCTCGGATTCGCTGCCCGGCGTGCCGGGGATGACGTGTCGAACGCGGTAGAAGTCGGCATCCGGCACGGCCTCGAACTCGGCGCCGAGCAGACCGGTGGGAACGCTTTCCGCTTTTTCCTCGACGTCTCCGCCGTAGACGTACGTGTGCCCGGCGTTGAGCTCGGCGATCATCTCACCGATGA
>CAZBFW010000958.1:0-1619 GCA_964491135.1 uncultured Phycisphaeraceae bacterium
TCCGCAAGCTGACGCCCAAGCTGACCCAGGCGGGTCTGACGGTGGTTCCCCTGCGGATATACTTCAACGAGCGCGGGCTGGCCAAGTGCACGCTGGGTCTGGCCCGAGGCAAGACGCACGGGGACAAGCGGCAGGACATTCAGAAGCGCGAGCAGAAGCGGGAAATGGACCGAGCGACGCGTCGCGGGGGAAGGTAGGCGGCCCGTTGGAAAAAGCGGAGCGGGAAAAGTTCGTCGCGCGGGCGGCGCAGGGGGATTGTGACGCTCTTCAATGTCTGATTGTCCAGCATCACGCATCGCTGCGGCGTGAGGTGGCGCGAGGGATCGGCCCTGCCGTGCAGCGATACCTGGACCCGGAGGACGTGCTGCAGGACGCCTACGTGCTGGCGTTCCGCCATGCGCGGGCCGCCGACCTGCAGAGCGCCGAGCATTTCTTTCGCTGGCTGCGGACCATCGCCCAGAACCAGCTTAAAAGTCGGCTTCGCGCGCTGCGCCAGCAGAAGCGCGATATCGCCCGGGAGCAGCCCCTGCCCGGAGCCGACCGGACCCCGTACCCGGCCCTGTTCGAACAGCTCACCGGCTCGGACACGACCCCCAGCCGGCGCCTGGCCCGCGCGGAGGCGACGGCCGCCATGCTGACGAGCCTGGCCCGGCTGACGGACGAGCAGCGCAGCGCGATTTCCATGCGATTCCTCGAGAATCGACCCGTGGCGGAGATTGCCGGCCGCCTCGGCAAATCGGAGAACGCCGTTTACATGCTTTTCCACCGCGGCCTCAAGGCCTTGCGCGAGAGTCTGACCTTCGTCAGCCGGTACTCGCTCACCGGGTAAGGTCGCAAACCCGCCTCAGTTGACCACTGCGCACACGCCAGACCCGGGCCGAAAGCCGCTCGGCGGCATTCGGCGTTTTTCCCGCGCTCCCGCGTAAGAGGGTCCGGGCGTACCGCGTATGTGTGAACAGACAGCCGTCCCAGGAACGCGCGGTCCGGCAACGACAGCGTAACCCAGGCGGCTCCTTCGGTCGGCGCGACAGATCTCGCGGGACGAAGAATCGACGTCAGACGGCGTGAACGTTCGGTGGTCCGGCTCTCCAGCAGCCCGTGGGAGGCGGTGCGCACACACGGCCCCGCACGCGGTGAAGAGTCTGACGGACGTCGGCCCTGTGTAGTGGGCCGCCATCGATTCGCACGCATCCTGGAAGGAGGAAATGCAATGACTCGGATTCGTATGGGCCTGGTTTGGGGCGTCCTGGGTGTGTTGTGGGCGGCAAGTGCGGGGGCTGCGGTCTTTACGGAGGATTTCAATGCCTGGCCGGACCCGGACTGGGTCTCGTACGGCGGCACGAACATCGACGTGAATCAGACCTACCCGGGAGCGGTTTATGCGCATGGGGCGCGGGACTGGAGCCCGGCGGCCCGCATCACGCATGCTCAGACGACGGGAACGGGCGACTTCGAGGCCTCGTTTGACCTGCGTGTCCACGACTTCAGCGGCAATGGCCGGGTCTACGTTGGATGGATGAACATCAATGAATTCGGTTCGGTTCAGGATCACGACACGATGCAGGACCTGTACGGGTGGCACATGCACAGCTCGGACGGCACGCCCGCCAGCGGGGTCT
>CAZBFW010000959.1:0-1619 GCA_964491135.1 uncultured Phycisphaeraceae bacterium
TGGCCAGGCCGGCGTCAAACACGCGGGTGGAGACGTTCTGCCGCCACATGGCCTCCAGCGCCCGGGCCGTTGTGAGGACGGCCCGCAGGTCGTCCAGGGAGCGCTCCCAGGTGAGCAGGAAATCCTGCTCATAGAGCGTCTGGTTGCAGCCGGACAGCTCGGCGATGGCTTGTTCGATCGGCGTGTGTTCCATGATTCGTGCTCGTTTATCAGAGGGTGATTCCGACCCGTGCGTTGAACTGTTCGATGAGGCGGTCCCACGCGTCGACCTGGTCGAAGGTCTCCGCCCAGAAGTCCGGGTCCCACAGCCGGCGCAGGTCCGCGACGTCGCGCTGCTGCTGCTCCACCCAGGTGAAGTATTTGAGGTTGTGCAGGGCCTGCCGGTCGTAGTAGCTCAGCTCGCGCATGTGATCCATGCCGATGCTCTCAAGATGGCGGGCGTAATCAACGGCGGCGGTGTTGTCGTCGTAGGGTCCGTGGGCCGTCCGTTGTTCTGCGATGCGCGATCGGTACAGGTCCATGGAGTCCGTCAGCGGGGTGAACAGGATGTCCCGTCCGTTCATCTCGAAATACCGGGCCGTTTTGATGGCGGCCACGAGGTTGCAGATGCTGGAGATGCCCAGCCAGGGAAGTCGCTGCACCAGGTCGTCGGGCACCCCTCGGCGGGCGAGGAACGCTTTGCCCGCATCCTCGTTGAACAGTCGCATGAGTCTCATACACTGTTCGTCGTCGACGGCGCAGACGACGTCGGTGTTTCGGACGTTGTGAATCCACGGGACGTGCTTGTCGCCGATGCCTTCGATGCGATGCCCGCCGAATCCGCAGCGGAGCAGGGTGGGGCATTGGAGCGCTTCGGTGGCCACGACCCGCAGCAGGGGAAACCGTGTGCGCAGGTAATCGCCGGCCGCGATGGTGCCGCCGCTGCCCGTGGCGGAGACGTACGCCGCCAGGCGGTCTCGCCCGCCGGCGATGCGGCCAAAGATCTCCTCGATGATGCTGCCGGTCAGGTGGGAGTGCCAGATCGCGTTGCCGAACTCGTCGAACTGGTTGAAGATCACGCATTCCGGGCGTGTGCGGCGGATTTCCCAGCACTTGTCGTAGATTTCCTTGACGTTGGACTCGCAGCCCGGTGTGGCGATGACCTCCGCCCCGATCGACCTGAGCCAGTCGAATCGCTCGCGCGACATTTCCTCCGGCAGAATGGCCACGGCCGTGCAGGCCAGCAGGGCACAATCGAACGCGCCGCCCCGGCAGTAGTTGCCCGTACTGGGCCAGACGGCCTTCTGCGTGACGGGGTTGAACTGGCCGGAGACGAGTCGCGGCACGAGGCATCCGAACGCCGCCCCGACCTTGTGCGCCCCGGTCGGGAAGAACTTTCCCACCAGCCCGACGATGCGGGCGGGCACGCCGGTCAGCGATTCGGGGAACTCCAGCCAGGTTCCGTCGCCGAAGCCGCCGCCGCTTTCCACCGGCTCGTTTTTCCAGGTGATGCGGAACAGGTTCAGCGGGTGAACGTCCGTCATGCCGACCTGTGCGAGTTTGCGGTGAACCGCCTGCGGCACCCTGGACGGGTCTTTCTGCTGGGCGAAGGTTGGAATGACAATTCCTCGCGCCCGGCA
>CAZBFW010000960.1:0-1616 GCA_964491135.1 uncultured Phycisphaeraceae bacterium
ACCGAAGAGGTCAACGCCCAGGGAGAGCTGTTCGGCGATGACAGGTTACTCAGCGCCATCGCCGAGGGCCAGGCCCTCAGCCTGAACGACACCGTGGAATCGCTGGTGCGGCAGGTCGTTGCCTGGCGCGGGGAAGATCACCTCAGGGACGATTTGTCGATCCTGGCTATCGCGGTGGACTGACCTCCTGAACTGGAGAAGGAATCATGCGAACACGAACCTGTACCGTAAGTTATTCGGATTGGGGCATGAGCGGAGCGAGGCTCCTCGTCCTTGCCGCCTTCCTGCCCACCGCCGGCTGCAGCCAGCAGATGCCCGACCGCGCCGAGCGGATGACTCGCGGCTACGTTTACTACCTGGACGGCGCCGGCGGCGGCCGCACCCTGCGGAACTGGAGCGGCGGCCTGAAAAAGGGCCTGCTCGACGCCGGCTACAATGGCGCGGGCGAGATCTTCCCCTGGAACACCGGCCTGGGGGTCGTGGCCGACCAGGACTCGAGTGTGGAGTACAAGAGAGGCAAGGCGTCGGAGTGCGCCCGCCGCATCCAGCAATACGTGAAGGAACACCCCGGGGCGCCGGTGACGTTGATCGGGTTGTCCGCCGGGACGGCCGTGACCGTGTTCACACTGGAGGCCCTCCCCGTGAGCTGCCCGGTGGAGAACGTCATCCTATGCGGGGCGTCCATCAGCGCGGATTACGACCTCACTCGTGCCCTGCAGCGTGTCCGCAATCGCATGCACGTATTTACGTCGGAGAAGGATTCCGTCCTGGCGTATCTGGTGCCCGTGGCGGGGACGGCCGATCGCCGATCGGGCGACGTACCCTCCGCCGGTCTGCGCGGCTTCCAGGTGCCGTACCGCGGGTCTGCCCAGACGAAAGAGCAGTACGCGAAGGTCGTGCACATCCGCTGGAGGCCGGAGTTCGAGAAGTACGGGGACTTTGGCGGGCACACGGACGCCCTGAAAGCGCCCTTCGTGCAGCACTACATGGCTCCGCTGATCATGGCCGGGATGGCCCGCGAGGCTCCCGTCGCGTCCGCGGCCGGCAAGGTGCGGAACCCGGACTATGAGCGGTGGGCGAACCTGGAACCCGGGGCTTCGACGACATTTGAGGGTTACCAGGTCGTCGACGGCATGAAGCAGCCCATCCGCATGACGGCGAGGCTGGTTTCCAGGCACGAGGACCGGCTGCTCGTCGAGCGGACCTACGTGCCCGTCGGGGGTGACCCGAAGGAGCCCTTGCGCGTGCAGCAGTTCCTCTTGGATGCCCTGATCCCCCCGGCGGAGCATCCGCTCACCTGCCCGACGGCGAAGATCACGGAACTGCCGGCGGAGACGATCACGATCGCCGGCAAAGCCTTCTCCTGCCGCGTGCGCCGTATCGAGGCCGAGGGTGACTTCCCCGAGTATGGCCGGGGGTTTTCGGCGACCCTCTGGCAGAACGAGAGCCTGCCCGGCGGGATGGCCCGGGTGTGGCTGAAGTCCAACATGGGCGGCCGGCCCTTCGAGTTCCGCGGCGACGTGGTGGGCTACCGAGTCCGTTAGTACAATGATTCTGTTTCAGAATGACGGAGAGCCTCGAATGAAAACCCACCATCGGGTCGAAGCGGGGATGTG
>CAZBFW010000961.1:0-1615 GCA_964491135.1 uncultured Phycisphaeraceae bacterium
GGCGATCAGGGTCTTGACGGTGATCAGCGGGCGGCTCATGCCAATGCCAGATCCTTCGTATTGTCCACGATCCCGACGATCGTCCAACGGGCGGGGGACGTGGGGTCGCCGACGAACTCCCGCGTGCCTTTGCCGTCGCTGGAAATCATCACCACGTCTCCGACGGCGGCCCCGATGCGGTCGACGGCCAGCACCGGCTCCGCGGTCATCGAGCGCACCGGCTGCACCAGCACAAGTTTCACGCCGCGCAGCGAGCAGTGCTTGATGGTCGAGGTTGCATGTCCTTCCACGGTGCCCAGCAGCATACGTGCATCACGCCTCCTAGACGATTCGCAGATTGTCCACCATCACACAGCGCCGGGCCCGCGTGAACGAAAGCGGGCTGGTCACGCCCTCACCCGTGGGGGAGGCGATGGAAAACGAGGCGTACCCTTCGCCGCCGACGCTCAGCCCGGCCGGGCAGGCGCCGTTCTTGACGAAGATGGTGGCGTCACTGGCTTTGCCCATTTTCGTCAGGTTGTCCACGTTTCGTGACCACATCATGACGGTGTGTCGGAAGCCGTGCTCGTAGTGCACGGCCTTGGCGATGGCCTCGTCCACGTCCGCTACCGGAACGATCGGCAGGACGGGCATCATCTGCTCGCACGGAACGAACGGATTGGTCTCATCGGTCTGCGCGAACAGTACCTGCGCGTCCGCCGCCACCCGCACGCCGATCGCCGCGGCCAGAACCTGCGGATCCTGCCCGACGAATTCCTTCTTCGGATGATAGTGGCCCGTCTTTTCGTCCTTGTAGAGGACGGTCTGTGCCAGCCGGTCCAGTTCGGCCGGTGCCAGGCGGTGCCCGCCGTGGCGTTCCATCGCGGCCATCAGGGCGTCGGCCACGGGCCGCACCACAAAGACTTCCTTTTCGCCGATGCACAGCAGGTCGTTGTCAAAGGCCGCGCCCTGGATGATGCCCGCCGCCGCCTTCTTGATGTCTGCCGTTTCGTCCACCACGACCGGCGGATTACCCGGACCGGCCACCACCGCCCGTTTGCCCGACACCAGCGCGGCCTTGGCCACGCCGGGTCCGCCCGTTACGCAGAGCATCCGGATGCCGGGGTGGTGGAAGATGCGGTCGGCGCTCTCCAGCGTGGGGTTCTCGATCAGGCAGATCAGATTGTCGATGCCGATCTTCTGCACGATCTCGCGGTTGAACCGGCGGGCGGCCTCCACGGCACACTTCGCGCCGGAGGGGTGCGGGTTACAGACCATGCTGTTGCCGGCCGCGATCATCATGATGGCGTTACACGCGACGGTGGGAATGCTGTGGGTGACCGGTGTCACCACCCCGATGACGCCGTAGGGGGCGTATTCCGTGACGGTCAGGCCGTGATCGCCGCTGACGGCCTCGGTATGCAGCATTTCCACGCCCGGTACGGTGGCCGCCAGGTCAAGCTTGGCGAGCTTGTGGACCAGGCGGCCCATTTTTGTTTCGGCAAACTCGATGCGGGCCAGTTCCTCGCGGTCACGCCGGACGACGTGCCGAATGCACTCCACAGCGGCTTTTCGCGCGGCCAGGGTGCCGTCGGCTAACTGCCGCTGGGCCGACGTGGCCGCCTCGACTGCGGCA
>CAZBFW010000962.1:0-1609 GCA_964491135.1 uncultured Phycisphaeraceae bacterium
ACACCCTATCCTACACTCTTTCCCTACACGACGCTCTTCCGATCTCCCGATGACAGACGTACTGAAGGCTACGCATGAGAAGATCGCGGGCATCCTGACCGCAGAGCAGAAGGTGAAATTCGACGCCCTGGTCGAAGAGATGCGTACCGACGTGGGCAGAAGGGGCGCCGGCGATCGACCCGGCTTCCGGGCCGGAAAAGCCGGAAAGGCCGGCAAGCAGTCGGGCGATCGCGGGCCCGAAGGAGGCAAGCGAGGCCGCCACGGTGCTCCCCCACCGCCTGCAGCAGAGAGCGAAGGGACGTAGTATCGCAACTCCAACGTGGCGGATCGTTCGGGCGCCAGGCCGGTTTGCGGAACCGACCTGGCGCCGTCTTTCTGAAGGCTGGCGGGCGCTTGACTCCCCCGAAATCGGAGGTATATTACTTTGTATTCCCTCCCTCCGTGCGGGGGAGGGAGGCGGTTTCTCGGAGTGTGTGAGTGAGGCTGCGTCCCCTCTGCTGTTGCGCGCTGGGCCTGTATACGCTGGTCGCCAGCGGTCTGCCGTTGGCGTGGCACCTGGTGCTCGCGCATGGCGGGTCGGGCGGCCACGAGACGGCCACGTGCGTCTCGGGATGCGAGGGGCCGCGGGGTACTCGGCATTCACACGAATCCACCGTTCCTGCCCACGACGGCCACCGGTGCGAAATCTGCTACCAGATTGCCGTCGTCAAGACGGCGGTCGACCTGCCTGTGGATGACGGCTGGGCGGTCGTTGACGTCACTTGTGACGCCCCCATTTCCGTCGAATCTCGCTTGTACTACGGCGGGTGTGTCACCATCGCCGACCCGCGGGCGCCACCCTGCTGATTCTTCATTCCATCCAACGTATCGGAGTTTGCGAGGGCCGACGTTGCGTTGACCGGCTGCACCTGCGCAGCAGCGGCCCGGTCCGCGACGGCCGGCCATTTCCTCACGGAGGAACAACCATGCGGAAGCGAAGCTTCACGCTGATTGAGTTGCTGGTGGTCGTCTCGATCATCGCGCTGCTGATTGCCATTCTGCTCCCGAGCCTTCAAAAGGCGCGCGTGCAGGGCAAGCGGACGGTGTCTGCCGCCAACATGCGCAGCATCGGCATCGGGATCGAGATGTACGCGGGTGATTACGGCGGATCGTTTCCCGAGACCACGCACGGCGTGGCGGCGACCCGGTCCTGGATCTTCACTTTGCGTCCGTACCTGGGCAACGTGAACGAGGTCCGCATCTGTCCGGCCGACCCGAAGCGACGGCAGCGCCTGGCGGCGGACGGGTCCAGCTACGTGCTGAACGAGTACGTGGCGGTCCGGCCGCTGAACCCGTTCGGGCAGCCGCTGCCGGATGAACCGGACTTCACCGTCAAGCACCGGCTCAAGCGGCCGGGCGAGACCATCACCGTGTTCGTCTGCGCGGATAACTACACGATGGGACCGACGGGGGACCACACGCATTCGCGCATCTGGTTCCAACCGGCACCCAGCGTGCCGTGGGACAAGATTCGCGATGACATTCAGCCCGACCGGTACCACGTGGGCGGCGCCCGTCGCGACAACACCAAGGGCTCATCGAACTACCTGTACGCGGATGGACACGTGAC
>CAZBFW010000963.1:0-1606 GCA_964491135.1 uncultured Phycisphaeraceae bacterium
CAGCGGCGCGGCGATGGCGATCGAACTGTACGTTCCCACGACAATGCCGACAAGCATCGCGAAGCTGAACCCATGCACGCCCGGGCCACCCCACACGAACATGATGAACACCACGATCAGCGTGGTGCCGGAGGTCAGCAGCGTACGAGACATGCACTGATTGATGCTGGCATTGATCATCTCCGTGCTGAGGTGGACCAGCTTGCCCCGGTTCTCACGGATTCGGTCGAAGATCACGATCGTGTCGTTCAAGCTGTACCCGATGATGGTCAGGAACGCGGCGATCATGGCCAGGTCGATGCGGAAGTTCTTCAGCCCGAGCATATCCGCCAGCGTGACCAGCCCCAGCGTGATGGACACGTCGTGCACCAGGGCGATGATGGCCGCCAGGCCGTACCGCATGGTGCCGAACCGGATCCAGACGTACGCCACGATCGCCCCGCACGCGAGAATCATGGCCACCGTCGCCTGCGTCTGCGTCCGCTTGGCCACCTGTCCGTCGAACTGGAGCACCTGTCGCAAGGTCTTCTCACTGGCGAAGGCCGCTTCGGCCTGTTCCCGCTCCGGAACGGCCAGCCCCTCGCGCCACGGGTCCGGGTTGCTCGGATCGTAGTAGATGTTCTCATCCGCCACGACCAGCGCCACCTTCGTGTACTTCTTCTCGGCGTCTGTTTCAGTCCCAGGCGCGTCGTCCAGGCCGAAGACCGTGTAGTCGCGGTACGCATAGCCTTCGTGCTCCGGCTGCAGCCGGATCTCGCGAATGCGATTCGCGATGGCCGTCGTCGTCTGCGCGGGTCGGATTTCGTCGAACACCAATGCGAGGCCGCCGCGGAACTCCTGGACATCCAGCGACGGCGCACCCGGCACGACGTCGCTGAGGTATCGAGTGCCCGCTGCAATCGGGAAGTACCCTTCCGGCGCCTTGTCGGGGTCCGTCACCAGCTTGGCTTCGATGGGCAGCTCAATACGCAGCTTGTCGCCCATCACCGCCACGATCGCCGTCTGGACCAGCTCGCGGCTGGTCTCGACCGTCACGATGTCAAACGCGTGGGGCGTCCCTGTCTCCTCGCCGGCCACCTGGGCGTACTGCACGCGAGCGACCGACAACCGGTCGTTCGCGGCCTTGCGGGCGTAGGCCGCCGCCTTCCGCACGGCCTCGCGGAACTCGTCCTGCGTCATGACCTGGACGGCCGGCGCCTTCTCCTCCGCCGGAGTCTCCTCCTCCGAAGCGGCGGTTTCGGCCTCCATCTCGCGAATCCGCGTGATGAACGTCGCCCGGTTCCCTTCCGTTCGAACGCCTTCGCGGGCCAGCATGTCCTTGAACGCCGGTTGGCCCGCCGTGCCGGGATCGGCCTTCATCAGGACGGCCATCTGGTCACCGGTCAGTCGGTCCGATGTCGTGAGAACGAATTCCCCGGGCGCCGTGCCGGCCTCCACTTGGGCGGATTCCAGGGCGTCGGCGGCGGTTTGGAGCCAGGTCACCACGCTCGTGCCGGACTTGTCCGCCACTAGCTGCGTCACCTGTTCGTCGGTCAGCGTCACGTCCGGCAACGTTTCGATCTGCACGCTGGTGCCGCCCAGGAACTCGATGTCGTACAACGCCTCC
>CAZBFW010000964.1:0-1594 GCA_964491135.1 uncultured Phycisphaeraceae bacterium
CCGGAGAGCTGGGACGCCCGGCCCGGCACCGGCAACAGCATGAATCACTTCATGCTGGGCCATCTCATGGAATGGCACTTTGCCTACGTCGCCGGAATCCGGCAGCAGCCGGGCAGCGTGGGTTGGAGGAGGATTCTGATCGCACCGAACCCCGGGCCGCTGGACCACGCGGAGGCATCGTTTGACAGCCCCGCCGGTCGGATCGTCAGCCGGTGGCAGCGCAAGGACGGTGCTTTTGAAATGTTCACCGAGGTTCCCCCAGGCGTCGAGGCGATCGCCGTTCTGCCCGACGGCTCTCGCCACGTCCTGCCCGGTGGGGCAGCCACGCTGTCCTGCAGTCTGTCCGCGCGCCAATGATCAATGCGTGTCACTGATATCGCCGGATCGGTGGGGCGTTCATGTCGCATGTGACTCGGCCCCCGGCCGTTTCGTGCCTTGTGGTTTCTGCCCGGATCGAGTATAAGGGATAGCCACATTCGCTGAGGGAAGGGAGAGTGCAATCGTTTCAGGAAGACTACGCAGATCATCCCGTTTTTCCGCCACGCGCGTGGTGCGCCGGTCCATGGTCGGCGCCCGACGGGCAGGCGACGGATGAGCTGAGTTCGATCACTTCAAGGAAGGGAGAGAGTACCATGACAAAGGCTGTTTGCGTCTGCGGCATTGTGAGTCTGATGACGGCGCCGGCCTTGGCGGGCGCCGGCGACTCCTGGATTCTGCCCATTCACCATCGCAACGGAAGCGGCTGGACGGAGCGGCCGAACGCCGGGTATGCCGGCACGAGCGCCTGGGAGGCCTACGGCATGGACGCGACGCGGCGAATTTACTGGGAGCTCAGCGGCACCGGCTTGCCTGGCACCACGGAGTTGTACCGCATCGAGTTCTACGTGCCGGCCCAGGGCCGCGGCGACTGGCAGCCGATCGAGTCCCAGTTTAACGGTGTCGACGGCGAAGCTTGGCCCTTCGAGCCCAACATCCCGTGGGTCGGGGCGTTTGGAAACAACCATCAGTACATCGGCAGCGATTTCCCGTCGGGGACCGCGGGAACCTGGAGGAGTACCGGCCCGGGCCCCCATACGCCCGAAGGCGAGGCGTACAACGCCGGGCCGAACGGAACGTACATGTGGCTGACCGACGGCTCCTGGCTCTACGCCAAGTGGGATTTCACGTGGAACGTCGGCCGCTCGTGGAGCGCGCTGAGGGTCACCCAGGTCACGCCGGAGCCGGCCAGCCTGACCTGGCTGGCACTCGGCGCCCTGACCCTGCTGCATCGACGGCCGCGCGCGTAGCACCAAAGGCCGCCGGGCGCGCATGCACGATGAGGCGACTCGACGTATGAGGAGATGGCATCGATGAGAACGACCTGGATGAGTGTGCTCGTTCTCCTGGCCGGAGCATCTGCTGCACCCGCGACGGACGTGGTGACGACCCCGTTCCCCGGCGTCGGCATCACACGCATTGAACGCACGCTCACGTCGCCGCGCCCGATGGTCATCAACATCCTCATTCTCGACCTTGCCGACCCGCAGATCGAGTTCCTTGTTACGCCGGAAGACCCCACATTTCGCATGGACTACACGCTCGCCCGAACCACGAC
>CAZBFW010000965.1:0-1564 GCA_964491135.1 uncultured Phycisphaeraceae bacterium
AGATAATGAGCGGTGACTGGAGTTCAGACGTGTGCTCTTCCGATCTCGCTCCTTCCGCCCGCCGCCCATATCCGCAACGCCGCACCGATCCTATTCCATCGGCACCGGATCACGTGTCGTGGGACGTCACAATCTCCACTTTGTGTCCGTTCGGATCGAATACAAACGTCTGGAAAAAGCCGTCGAAAAACCGCGGCTCCGTGGCCGGGATGTTGCGGGACCGCGCCCGCTCGTACACCATCCACACATCGCCCCGGGTCGGGACCTCCAGCGACAGATGGTCCACGCCGGCCAATGGCGTGCCCGGAGGCAGCCCCTCGGCCAGGACCAGCCCGAACCGCTCCCCCGGCCGGCCGGCGCTGAGACACCGGCAGACCTTGTCGCTGGGCGGCTCCGCGGGGACCTGCTCCAGGCCGAGCAGCTCGGTGTAGAACCGGGCGCTTTCCTCCAGATCGCGCACCCGAATCTCCACGTGGCTGATCCGAACCAGGCAGATGCCCGCGACGGACTCGTCCAGCACCGGTCGGCGTCTCTCCATGGTCATCACTATTCCGCGCCGGACTGAGTCAGCGATGAAATGGACGTGAAAATCTTTTAATTCGCGGCCCGGCGGGGAAATGCCTGCCCGGTTGCCTGGCCTCCCCCAGACTCGGTAGACTCCTGCGCACGTGGCGGATCGGGGCGGAACGGAGGGCATGGGCGCGCGGAGAACCCGGCCGGCCGCCGCGGCGGAACTACAGCCGTCATGCAGATCCTGGTCATCGAAGACAACCCCCGAATGGCCCGGTTCATCCGGCAGGGACTGCGAGAGCAGGGATACGGCGTGGACGTCTCGGCCAACGCCCGCGACGGGGAGGAACGGGCCGCCCGGGAACCCTACGACGGAATCATCCTCGACGTCATGCTTCCCGACGCCGACGGGATCGAGGTCTGCCGAAACCTCCGCCGCCGAGGCGTGACCACGCCCATTCTCATGCTCACGGCCCTGTCCACGACCACCGACAAGGTGGCCGGCCTGGATGCCGGCGCGGATGATTACCTGACCAAGCCCTTCGAGTTCGATGAGCTGGTCGCCCGTGTGCGGGCACTGCTTCGGCGCGGGCAGGCCCAGGAGGCCGCCGTTCTGAAGTTCGAGGACGTGGAGGTGAACCTGACCACCCGCAAGGTGTCCCGGGGGGGCGAACGCATCCGCCTGACCCCCAGGGAATTCGCCCTGCTGGAGTATTTTATGCGGAATCCCGGTCGCATACTCAGCCGGGCCGCCATCGGCGAGCACGTGTGGGACATGTACTTCGACGCGGACAGCAACGTGATTGACGTGTACGTCAGCATGCTCCGCCGCAAAATCGACAAGGGCTTCGAGAAGCCGCTGATCCACACGGTGATCGGCGCCGGCTACATGCTCAGCGCGGAAGGGCCCGACGCCTGACCGGCCCTGGACGGAATCCTCATCATGCTCGACCGTTTTCGATCGCTCCGGGCCAAGCTGACCATTGCCTCCACGGGAATCGTCGGGGCGACCCTGGTTGCATGCGCCGCCGCGGCGGCGTGGCTCGGTGAGCCC
>CAZBFW010000966.1:0-1564 GCA_964491135.1 uncultured Phycisphaeraceae bacterium
CGCCGAAGCACTGCTGAAGCGCCGTGAAGTCCGCCAGATCGACGTCGCCGTCCGGTTCAAAATCACCGCTCCCGTGGGCGATGCATTCCGCGCCATCCTCGTGGCACCAGTGGCCCGAGGCGCACGGATAATCGCCGGACTGACAACCTAGCTGCGCGTCGCAGGTTTCAGCACCATTGCAGTACAGCCCGTCGTCACACAGGCCGTTGTTCGGGATGTTGTCGCAGGAGTCAGTGCCCGCGTTGCAGGAGTCATCCGTGCAGCCGACGCCATCATCGCAATCGACGGGCGTGCCCGGCTGGCACGTTCCGGAAAGGCACGTCTCCGCACCGTTGCAGAACACGCCGTCGTCACAATCGTTGTCGTTCCGGCAGTCACCCAGCAGGAGGTCCAGCCTGGAGACGTCGCCGGCGAGAACCACACCCACCTCCGTGCGGTCCGTGTAGCCGGGGTAGGACGCGGTCACATTGTACGCGGTTCCGGCCGGGGAGGCGGGGATCAGCGTCACAACGTAGTAGCCGTTGCCGTCGGTCTGGATCGGGCCGCCGGGGCCGGCCTGCACGGTGGCGTTGTCGATCGGCTCGCCCGTGAACCGGTCGGTGACCCGGCCCCACAGGGTTCCTTCACCGGCAACGGCGGGATCGCGCCACGGCATGTCGGGCGTCGGCACGGGGCTGGTGAACAGATTCGCCGCCACGTACGGATACCAGTCCGACCAGGTCTGGCCGGTGTTGTTCGTACTGCGGTAGGAATACGTGGAAAGCCCGTCGGCACCGGCGTTCAGCGCGTACTGCATCTGGGTCACGCTGTCGGCAAAACTGTTCAAGTAGATGCCGGGGCCGATGTACATGTGGCGGTCATAGCGCCAGCCGATGGCCGCGTCGACCCAGTTGCGGTACCACTGGTCGTGAGGCGGGTTGTACTCCCGGTAATAACACATGGGGATGCCCGCGTCGAGGTACCCCTGCTCCATCCAGTAGCGCCAGTTCTGGAAGATGCCGTACGCGCTGGTGGATTCGAAGTTGGATGGCGCGTCGCCCCACGTGATCAGGGCCGCGGTGTGGCGCAGCGGCTGCCGCGGGTTGCTCGTAATCGAGGGGATTTCCGCCCGGACGCGGCGTACGAGCTCGTCGATCCCCCGCCGGCGGAAGTCATCCCACGAGGCCTCGCCGGAGTACGGAGGCGTGCCGACGTACCCGGTGATGTTCTGGAAGCGGACCAGCCCGGACTTGTCATACCCGGTGTCCGCCGGATAGCCCGCGTTTGTGTTGGTGTACCTGATATAGTCCCAGTGAATGCCGTCGATGTCGTAGTTGGCCACGAGTTCGCGCACGATGCTGACGAGGTACTCCTGCACGTCGGGCGAGCCGGCGTCGAGCGTGTACTTTCCGTCAACGGTGGCCGGCCCGTCACCCATGTCGCTCCGCGGCACCATGATCCACTCCGGCTGCACAACGGAGTTGCCGCTGGGAGGCCAGGCCGTGGACACGCGATACGCAACGAGCCAGCAGTGAACCTCCAGCCCGTTGGCGTGGGCCTGTTCAACCAGATAGGCCAGGGGGTC
>CAZBFW010000967.1:0-1564 GCA_964491135.1 uncultured Phycisphaeraceae bacterium
CGCGGCCGTGGCGGACGGAGACACGATCCTGTCGGCCCGCCAGAGGCTCGATCTGATTGAGAAGCATCTGCCCGGGATTTCGCTGGAGGACGTGAGCAAGGCCTTTGCGGCCAATTTCGCTCCCGGGCGATTCGCATACGTCCTGACCCTGCCGCGTCGCGATGACCTGGCGCTTCCCTCGGAGGACGCGTTGCTGGCGGGGGCCCGGGCCGCCCTTGCCCGCAAGACCACGCCGATCATCGATGAGGAACGGCCGGACACGTTGCTGGCCGACCTGCCGGAGCCCGGCAAGATCGCCGAGCAGACCGTGGACGCGGACCTGGGCATCACTTCGGCCTGGCTGGAGAACGGCATTCGCCTGCACCACCGCTTCATGGATTACAAAAAGGACGAGGTGATCATCACCATCAACCTGGCGGGCGGTGAAATCGAGGAGACGGCCGCCAACCGCGGCATTACGGAGGCGGCGGCACAGATCCTCAATCAGCCGGCCACCAGTCGGCTCGCCTCCACGGCCATCCGCGACCTGATCACGGGCAAGCAGTTCCGGCTCGGGGGGCAGGCCCAGAGCGACGTTCTGGCGATCAAGCTGTCGGGCGCACCGGCAGACATCGAAACGGGCCTTCAGCTGACGTACGCTCTGCTGACTGACGGCCGCCTGGAGCCGTCCGCGTTTGACGTGTGGAGCCAGTCGACGATTGAAGAGCTCCAGAAGGGCCAGACCCAGCCGCAGTTTCACCTGCTGTGCTCCATACGGCAGGTGCTGGGCGGGGGCGACCCGCGACTGGAAATTCTCACGCCGGACCAGGTGAAGGCCCTGTCCCTGAACGCGTCCCAGCAGGGGTTCGACCGCCTGCGGAAAGAGGCGCCGATGGAAGTGGCCGTCGTCGGTGAGATGCCGTGGGAGCCGGCCCGGGACCTGATCGTGCGATACCTCGGATCTCTCCCGGCGCGTCCGCGGGATGCCAAGGCGTTGGACGCCCGGCGGGTCCTCCAGCGGAGCGCGGGCCCGCACGAACGGCAATCATCCGTAGAGACGCTGACTCCGACCGCCTTCGTGCTGACGGGGTTCTTCGGCTGCGAGGAGACGAACGTCCGGGATGTCCGGAGCCTGGAGCTGGCCAGCCAGATCCTCAGCAGCCGGCTGATCAAGGAGATTCGGGAGGAGAAACAGCTCGTCTACTCCATCGGAGCGAACAGCAGTCCGTCCTCGGCCTACAAGGACGCGGGGTTGTTCTACGCCGCCGCGCCGACGACGCCTGACAAGGCGGGCGAGCTGGCCTCGTCCGTGCTTTCTGTCCTGCGCGAGTTCGCGGAGAAGGGACCCTCCGAAGAGGAAATGCAGACGGCGAAGAAACAGATCGCCAATGATCTGGACAAGCGGCGCAAAGAGCCGTCGTACTGGGTCGGCGTGCTGGGGAAGCTTGATCTCCAGGGTCGATCCCTTCAGGACATCGAGGAAGACCCGGAGGCGTACGAGAAGGCTACGGCGGACGCGGTTCGCGAGGCCTTTCAACGCTACCACAAGCCGGACCGTATGATTCGAATTGTGGTGAAGCCGGTT
>CAZBFW010000968.1:0-1563 GCA_964491135.1 uncultured Phycisphaeraceae bacterium
AGCAGCGGCACGCCGGCCCGAACCCGCTCCACCACCGGCTCGACCAGCCCCCGCCGCTTCAGTTCCTGCATGGCCGCTCCGAAGTGCCCCACGCCGGGTAGGATGATCTTCGTCGCCCCCTTCAGTGCCGAGCCGTTATCACACAGATCGACGCCGCAATCCAGGTATCGCAGCGCGTTGGCCACGCTGCGCAGGTTGCCGGCGCCGTAATCGATCAGTGCGAGGCTCATCGCATCGTCTCGGCCAACACGTCCGGCAACGCCTCAAACCGCGGAACGACGCCGATCGTGAATTCGGCGGCGCGGATCTCGTCCACGCGGTCTTTCGACAGGGCCGCAGACGTCACCAGCACAAAACCCACGTCCAGCCCGCGAGACCGGGCGTTCGCGGTCGATCGGAAATCCGCCATCCCGTCGCCGGCGAAAACCGCTCGCTCGCCGTCCGGGGCGCGGAGGCTGCCGCCGTTCTTCAACGCATCCAGGGCCGGCTCGAACCCCATCACCGCTGCTGCCAGCGGAAACCAGTGCGGCTTGGACAGGGCGGCCTGGCCGGTGGCCTGCTCCGCGGCTGCCACCTCGTCATGCGTCACCAGCGTGTCGATGCGGCTCTCATCCGTCAGCTCGAACTGCCGGATCGCCTCCAGCACTTCATTCTGCCCGCGCCCCGTGCAGATACAGACCCGGACCCCGTTCCGGCGGAGGCGGGAAAACGTCTCGCGCTTGGCCTGCACCTCGCCCAGCACCTGGTGCCGCGGCGTGATGTCGAACCGGCGGTCGTGCTCGTGGAAGATTTCCTGGAACTGCGGAATGACCGGTTTGAACCACGGCTGCCGATCCAGCCAGTCCACCGGCGAGCCGCTGCCGTCGGACCGATGCACGAGCGATTCGGCGTACTCCGCCAGGGCGGCCGACCAGCGATCCGCGGCGGCATTCACGTCACCTCGCGACAATGATTCCGAAAGATCCCGCCGGACCAACTCCTCTCTCGCGCAGCCCACCAGGGCCCCGGAGAGGTACCAGTTCGAGTTGATGCCGATCGCCTTCACGTGCTGTTGCGCCGAACGCACGTCGAACAGCTCACGGTCCAGCGCCCGGAACGCTTCGCGCGGCAGCCCGTCCACACCGAGCACCGCCAGGGCCGTCGCCAGCGCCGTACGCCAGTACGGGCGCTCGCACAGGAACACCCCGTCCGCATCCAGCACGACGCGCAAGGCCATCAGAGCCCCTCCACGACGTATCGCGGAACGGCGGCCAGTCCGCTGGTCTGACCCGGGCGCACTTCGGCCGTGCCCAGCGCAGCGCCGACGCAGTCGCCCAGGTTGCGGAAGATCGTTTCGTACAGGTGGTGCAGGTTTCCCGCGCGAACCACCTCCACGGACACGGTGGCCGCCCCGCCGAACGCGAACCCGTCGATGAACTGCCGCAGATTCGTGCCGTACGCGGCCGACGCCTGCGAGGAGCCCGGCTCATACCAGGCGTCCACCCAGCCGTCGATGTCTGCCGCCGCCGGCACCGCCCAGCGCACGGCGCCTCGGCCTTCAAACGACACGCTGACCACGGACTC
>CAZBFW010000969.1:0-1558 GCA_964491135.1 uncultured Phycisphaeraceae bacterium
TACGCACGATGACGCTCAACCGTTCGCGCAGATTGTCCGGGGAAAGCAGGTCACATACGCGGACCGCGCTGCTGCGACGCATCTTGTCCGCATAGCACGGCCCGATGCCCCGGGCCGTGGTCCCGATGCGGTCCGCCTCCGTCGCCGCTCCCTCGCTGAGGCGATCCTCGATCTTGTGATAGGGCATCACCAGGTGCGTCCGATCGCTGAGCTTCAGGTTGTCGCCGATCGACACCCCGCGGGCGACCAGCCCGTCGATCTCCTGGCACAGCGCCGTCGGATCCACCACCACGCCCGGTCCGATCACGCCCACGGCGTGACGATGCAGAACGCCGCTGGGCACCAGGTGCAGGGCGAATTTCTCCTGCCCCAGGCACACCGTGTGACCGGCGTTGGCGCCGCCGTTATAGCGGACCACCACGTCGAAATCGCCGCTGAGCAGGTCGACGATTTTGCCCTTGCCCTCGTCGCCCCAGCCCAGACCGATGACGCACGTATGCTTCAGAAGGGCTCCTGGCACCTGGGTGCTCTCCCGCCGGGTGAATCGATGACACGAAAACGGGGCCGCTACGGGCCCCGCCTCAAACCATATGACCGTACCCCTGCCCCTGGGACCTGTCAAGCATCACGTCTGCCCGTACAGATCGAGAAGCGCTCGCGCGTACCACTCCTCACCCCAGCGATGCCGACCATGCAGGCAGATCGCCCCGACTCCAATCGGAGCGACGGGGGCGGCCCGCCGGATGAAGGGCACCAGCGCGTCCGGCTCGTCCCGCACCGGCTCCAGCGATACGTGCTCCTGATGCGGATCGTCGAGGTCCAGCCGGCCCAGCAGCGCGCTGCATTCCACGCGAAGCCGGATCTCAAACAGAAGCTCCGGCTGCCAGATCTCGTGATCGTGAATCAGGCCGACGCAACTCGTGCACTCGATCTCCTCGGCCCCCACCCGCAACTCCTCCGCCAGCTCACGATGCACCGCGGCAAATGCGTCAATCGACCCATCGGGCCGAAGGTCGGCTGCCTCCAGCGCCCCGCCGAACGTGTGCAGGTAGCCCGCGTGCCACGCCACGCGCTGGCTCCGCCGCCCGTACACCAGCCATCCATCCGCCGTAATCACGGTACCCGTGGTGCCAATAGGGTTGGCAAACCGCTCACGTCCGATCTCGTCGATTCGCGCCCGGCCGTACAGGTTGGTGCCGACAAAGTCGCGGAAATTCGTCGGCCCCGCATCGATCTGCAGCACCCCGTCCCGGATCGCGTGTCCCCGCCATCGAACGAGCGGCCCGTTGTACAGCATCGCTCCTCGCGCCGCGCAGTCGACCGCCGCCGCCTCCCACGCTGACGCGATGGCCGCCTCCAACTCCGCCGTGGTGGGCCGCGGGCTCGCCTCCCAGCGCACGTGGACCTGCCCGGGCCCAAACCGCCCGAACGCGTCCACCGTGAACCGCGCGATCGCCTGCGTCATGCGATCAGTCGTACGCTTCCTGGAATGCGGCGAAGTCACCCACGTCCACGTCGCCGTCCGTATCGAAATCGAACGCCTCGCAGCCGATCTCCA
>CAZBFW010000970.1:0-1548 GCA_964491135.1 uncultured Phycisphaeraceae bacterium
CGGCCTGCACGTCCGGACGCCCGCCGCCCGGGCGCGGGACCGGCTCGTCCAGAAGCACGGAGGCAACGTTGCGATCGACCGCCAGCTCGATCATCGGAACCCGCCCGCGGTTCCGACGTCCGACGGCGTCAAGAAATGTGCGGAAGTCAGGCCGGGGGGCGGGCAGGCTGTCGACGCGGGGATGCATGGGGCCGTCTCCTTCACACTCCGGGCTTGCCGGATCCGCGTTTCAGGCCGGCGCTGCGCGGGCCGCCTGCCGCGCATGACTCAGCGCTGAATGATCCATTTTCCCCGGTCCGGGCCGCTGTGGACGCGCACGGCGCGATAGCCGGTCTTCTGGTTGCACTTGGGGCATTGCACGGGGAAGTCCTTGAACTTGAACTTCCGCTCGATCACGAAATGGTGGCCGCAGGCCGGATTCGAGCAGAGCACCTGAAACTGGGCTGTACGAGCCGGCTCCGCTCCGACCATCTGCGGAGGAAGGAGCAGGGACATGCTCCACTGGAGAACGAGCAGAACGACGATCAGCCCGAGACCGTACACCGAATACCGCACGGCCGGGGTCTGCCAGATCAGGACGGGGTTTTCGCGAACGACCTCCCACCATTCGACCAGACGAGGTCGGACGGTAGGCGCCCACTCCCGCAGGGCGCCGATCCACAGGGAAATCCGGCTTTCCTTGTCCACAGGCATGGTCCGCACCTCGGCCGCCGCGTCTGCTCCCTGACTCAGACGCCCGGCCAACGCCGGCGTCCGCAACCCATTCTATTGCTCACCCGGGGTGCTGTGAACAGGATCGGTCGCGGCCCCGTCCTTCGGTCGTTCGAAACGCTCCGTGACGACCACGTGGACGTGGCCGGGCCCGTGCACGCCGGTGATCAGGATGCCTTCGATGTCCGCCGTCTTGCTGGGCCCGCTGATGAGGGTCAAGGCGGCCGGCAAATCAGGATCCTGCGTGGCCAGAACGTCCAGGAGGTCGGCCACAATCTGGTCCGCCCGCACGATGGCCACGTGCACCGGCGGAATGAGACTCAGTCCACGCCATTGCCGCGGGCCGCTGGCACAGACCAGGCTGCCCGTCTCGGCCACCGCCGCCGCGACACCGGTGATCCCCACGTCCGCGGAGAACATGGCTTCGTCACCGTCGCCGGGATCCAGCAGCATGGCCTCTGTCTCCAGGACCGCGGCAATCGAAGCGCGGCAGAAAAGCGTCGGTTCAAGCAAGACCTTCACGCAACCGTTCTGCGGCCGGTATTGAGCGATCAGGCCGGCAACGTGCGCGGGCAGAGCCGCCTCCTCGCAGCGCGAAACGAGCATCCCCAACTGCCCGGCTCGCTGCGCGAAGGCGGACGCCAGGTCAGCCTCCGGGCCCAGCCGGCGGGTGCCGGACAGGTTCCAGTCGGGACGCGGTTTTGCATCCATCGCGGCCATTCCTGACTCTCCTGTGCGGCGGATCCTACTCCACTTCGCCCCGCGTCCACAGGTCGCGGAACGATCGCGGGGCGGGGCGCGGAACGTCGCGATGCTGCGTCAGGCGGGCGCCCGGGC
>CAZBFW010000971.1:0-1537 GCA_964491135.1 uncultured Phycisphaeraceae bacterium
ACTTGTACACTATCAAATGGCGGCTGGACCGGTTCAACACGAGCTGCTGGATGGACGAGGCGACGTTGGCCGAAGCACAGGTCAAAGCCGGAGCCTGGGCAGATGAGGCGCGAGACTACCGCACCCGCCTGGAACGCATTCGCGAAGAACTGGCTGCCATGCGAAATCCCGTAGACCGAAATACGGAAGCATGGGACGCCATGGTGCAGTCCACCTCCGTGTACGCGTACGTGTTCGATCACTTCCTGGCGGCACCAGATGTGTGTCGCGACGGCCAATGGGACCGGGCGCGGCTGGCCGAACTGGACAAGGGCTGCGTGGAAGCGTTAACGTGGATCGAGGCGAACTGGGACCGCAACCGGTTCGCGGACGACCCGGACAAGGACGGTCGCGTCATGCCGAACCAGAACCTGCTGTACCGGTTCCGGCAGATGCACCGCTTCCATGAGCAGATGCTGAAAGCCGAGAAGTGAAGCAAACGCAGCCCCACCCGATCCCGATCGTACCGGTGCGCGGGCCGGTCTTCCGATACACCTGCCTCACCTTGCTGCTGACGTTCGCCGGCTGCGCGCAAAAAGAACCGGCCAAGCCGGGCGAAGCGCCCGCTGCACAGGCGGCGGCGTCTCGTCCGGACGCCCTGGCGGGCGGGCCGTTTCCGACCCTGCTGGTCTCTCAAGCGCAATTCTTCTGGGAGACCGGAGCGGACGGCAAGAGGACCCCAAAGCCGGGCGATGCCGTGCTGATGATCGTGCGAAAAACGCCGGAGGGCTGGCAGACCACCTCGCTGGAAGACCCGGAAAGCCGCGTATTCCACGGTGCGGTTCCGGTGGCGTGGAAGGGTGAGCCCGCTGGCTTCCTGACACTGGGCGGGACCGATGCCGTTCTGAAGCAGTGGCACCAAGCCGACGGACGATGGCACCAGAAAACGCTCTGGCGCCCGAACTTCGGCGGCACGTGGAGCCGGCTGCGGGACCTGGCCATCGGTGACGTGACGGGCGACGGCGCGGACGACCTGGTGCTGGCCACGCACGACCAGGGCGTGGTGGCCGTCCTGCAGCGAGCGGAAACAGGCTGGGCGGTGACGGAGCTGGACCGCAAGCCGCGGGTGTTCGTGCATGAGGTCGAGATCGCGGACATCGACGGCGACGGGCGAAACGAGTTCTTCGCCACGCCGTCGGAGCCGAACCAGGCGACCGGTCTGTCGCAGCCGGGGCATATTGTGATGTACCGGTACGACGGTACGGCGTTCCACGGCACGGTCGTGGACGAGCCGGAGGGAACACACGTCAAGGAGATCATGGCCGTGGACGCCCGAGGCGGCGGCCGGCCGTCGCTGTTCGCTGCCGTCGAGGCCCGCATGGAGTTGCGGGACGGAAAGCCGGTGATGGTCAACCCGGTGGAAATCCGTGAATACCGTTGGGAAGACGGAGGTTTCAGCGCCCGCGTCGTGGCCACGTTGCCGGACAGACAGTGCCGGTTCTTGTCACCAGAGATCGGAAGAGCACACGTCTGAACTCCAGTCACGAGATTCCATCTC
>CAZBFW010000972.1:0-1534 GCA_964491135.1 uncultured Phycisphaeraceae bacterium
CCGGGTTCACCGTGCCCTCCGTCACCTGGAGAAAGCCCTGGACGCCGGCTTGAATGAGCTGCGAGCACCGTTCCCGCGCAAGCGGCCTGTCCATCGCGACCAGAAGCTGCGCGCGCGGCGCATGTCGGTGGACAGACGACACCAGGCCCACCAGAGCGGCGGAGTCCTCGTCCGAGAAGGCGGAACGGGATCGACCCGTCGGTGCCGACGCGCTCACGACAATGATCGCATACCCGCCGGACGCGCGCAGGCCATCTTCCAACCCACACCGATCATCCGCTCGATCGATCGGAAGGCCCAAGCGGCTTGCCAGCGCAGATACGTGCGCCAACGATGGCGGATCACCGTCGACAATCAACAGCCGCTCGGCTGGCGGTGCCGATGACGTTCGCGACGGCAAAGTCCTCCCTCCTGTTCGTCCCTGCAACTGGCGGCGTCAGGTCCGACTGACGCCGGCCAGGTCACCACGCCTGGAGAGATGTCTGAGACTGGGCTTGCCTACATTCAACCACAGACTGATCAAGCTCTCGGTTCAATACAGGCAGAGCAATTTGGACAAAATGGGGAATTGGCGGAAGTGCCTCTCTCTTCTCCTCCCCACGTCCAACTCTCTCCCACATCCGTACGATCCACAATACGGAAACTGTCGGTCCGTGTCAACATCCGGGATCAGGAAACGCTCGCCATCGCCCCCCTGATCGCCTGTAAGTGCGGAGGATTGTATTAGTTGTGCGACAGACCTGTCGCTACCATCCAGCCCACCAACGCCCCCATGAGGGCACCGGTGAGCGGATGGTTGGTCGCCGCTCAACCGCCGCCGCCGCCGCATCGAGCGTTTCGGAGGCCGCGATAGCCCACCAGTCCGCCCAGTGCGGCTCCGATAATAACGCCGAGAACTGGTTTCCACACAGGCAAACCTCCCGAGGTCTTGTCCTCAGTTGGATTCTAGGTTCCAGGCCCCATTCCGACCACTATCGGGCCTCCAGAGAGGTGGGTCTCGATGATCCAGCTTTCCCTCGATACCCGTTGCGACGATTCCCCGTACCGGGTCAAATGCATGCACGGACTTGGTTCGCACAGTTGATCCTCTGATCCTCCGTTCCGAGCATGGGTGAGTCATGAGCAATCCCCCTGTCAGCGCGCCCCGGCCGCTCTCGGTCCTGCGGGCGATGATCGATTCAGTGGACCGCGACATTCTGAACCTGCTGGCCCGGCGGGCTGCCCTGGTCGGCGAAATCGCCGAATGCAAGCGACACCACCGCCTGGAGATACGGGATCGCGCCCGAGAAAGCCAGATCGTGCGGGATCGACGTGAGTTTGCAGCCGAGCTGGGCCTTTCGCCCAACGTGGTGGAAGGCATGTACCGGCTCATTCTGTGGGAAAGCCGCGATCGGCAGGCTGCCCTGCGTGCGGAAGTCCCGCTTGACGCGGAACCGAAGACGATTGCGATCGTGGGCGGCATGGGGCAGATGGGTCAATGTCTGGCAGATCGGAAGAGCGTCGTGTAGGGAAAGAGTGTAGGATAGGGTGGGGG
>CAZBFW010000973.1:0-1528 GCA_964491135.1 uncultured Phycisphaeraceae bacterium
ACACCCTATCCTACACTCTTTCCCTACACGACGCTCTTCCGATCTGGACGGGTCCACACCAGCAATATGTCGTTGCTCACCGGCGAGGCAGTCAGCGTGTTGATCCGATCCGGCCATCGAATCCCGCCTGCCGCGGCGGCGATGGCCTGACCCGCGTCGGCCCGGCCGTAACCGAAGCGGTGGCTGTGGCCCGTGACCGGGTCGAACCGGCCATACGGCTCGTCCAGCCGCACCGCCGTGTGCTGGAGAATCGCCCGCGCCTGGGCGGCCGTCATGGTCTCGTCCTGCGAGATGATCAGGGCCAGAATCCCTGCCGCCAACGGTGTGGCCGAACTGGTGCCGCCGAAGCCGTTGGTGTAATCAAGGTCCGGCAAACCGTTGTAGCCGCTGGATCCGGTGTTATCGACCGTCACAATGTCCAGCCACGGAAACCGCACGCCGTCATCGCCGCGGTCGTTCGTGGGCGTGGTGATCCCGACCTCGGGACCCACATCGCTGAACTCCGTATGCTGGGCATGGCTGTTTGTGCCGCCGACGGCCAGCACCGAAGACAATTGGGCGATCGCCGACACGCCGTTGATCGTGTGGTCGTTGTTGCCCGCAGCGAACAGGATAAGCACGCCCTTGCCGTTCCGTCCGGTTGCGGCCACGGTGTTGATGGCGTTGACCACCTCCGGCGGCTGCAGGGTGCCGCCGGCAAAGGTCCAGCTATTGCTCAGCACGGCTGCCCCGTCGCCGTGATCGCCGTCGTTGTTCGGGTCCATGCTGAAGTAGAACCCTTCCGCCATCTCCGCGACGGTGGCCCCGAAGAACTTCACACCGATCAGCCCGCAGTTCGGGCACGCACCGCGAACGCCGATGGTATTCGCGGCGGCCACCGCGACTCCCGCGCAGGCGGTCCCATGGCGCTGGCCGCTGTCCGGGCTGGGATCATCGTCGGGTGGGTCATTGTCCAGGTCCAATCCGGCACCCCAGTTGGGCAAGAGATCCGGATGCCATTTCTCAACGCATTCGTCGAGGATGGACACCCGCACCGTTGGCGAACCCAGAGCAGTGGCGCCGTAACTCGAATCCCAGGCGGCCTCTGCGTTTATGTCACTGTTGGCGTCCGCACCCTTGAGCACATCTCCATCCAAGTGCCACTGAAGTGCATAATAGGGGTCGAGGATCGGGTCGGGTTCCAGCATGACTTTAGGAAGCACGAAATCAGGCGCCGCATACTCTGTGATGCCGGTCTTCTCGTGCAAGTAATTGGCAAGTGCCAAAGGGTTTACGCGGCTCACGTCACGCACGGACAGCCAGTACCGGTTCAGACCTCGTTCTCGCTTCTCGACCTCGAATCCGTACGTGGACGCCAGCTCGTACAGCAATTTGGAATCGGCGTCGGCACGCATCTGGATGGCCACCCGGTTCGTCGGGTAGATCGGAATCTCCTCGCCGTCCAGATAGAGCAACGGAAGAACGTATTCCACGCCCGGGGCGCGCTCGATCGACGCCTTTGGAGCATCGCGCACGATGAAGATGTTCC
>CAZBFW010000974.1:0-1521 GCA_964491135.1 uncultured Phycisphaeraceae bacterium
AGGCCGATGAGCTGGCTCACCACGGGCTCGATTTCGCGCGGCACGCCGCACGGGTCGATCCGCTGCTTCAGCCCGGTTTCATCCATTGCGGCAATGTCCTTTGCCACCGCGGCGAGCGGACGCAATCCACGGCTGACGACCAGCCACGCCACACCGCCGGCGATGGCCATCGTGGCCAGGGCCGTGACGATGAGAAGCGCCGTCAGGAAATGCAGTTGCCTGTCCACCTCCGCGGTGTCGGCGGCGACCACCATGGTCAGGTTCACGGGCGGATCCCGATACGGCTCCGGCCCCGGGGGCGTCAACTTCAGGTGTACACCGACGGCTCTACCCCGCGCGTTGCCGGGCAGGGTGATGTCCTGGAACTGCGGCCGGCCGGCTGGAGGATTCAGCCGGGGCAGGTCGGCGCCGTTCAGCAGGGGCGAGCGAATCAGCAGAACGCCTTCCTCGTCCTCGCCGGGCCAACGACGCCCACCCGGACCCGGTGGTTCTGGCGGCGGGCGGCCCGGACGCGGTCCACGCGGCGGCTCCATGCCGGAAAACGGCGGCTCCGGTCCGAGGCCGTCATCCCAGCCAGGCCCCGGGAACCCCTTCCCGTCCGGGAAGAACTCAGGATTCAGGTCCGGTGGAACGACGCCGATCGGCCGGTCGCTCCAGAACTGATAGAGGGCGCCTTCGCGGATTCGGCCGGCCGGCAATCGGGACAGCCCGTTCGAGTCAAACCAGCATCCGAACGGTCCGTGGTGAATCAGCAGCGCCAGCGCGTTGGCACTGTTCAGCAGGGTGTCGTCAAATGCGCGGTAGAGCTGCCGCCGCTGGACCGTGTAGATCGTCACATTCGCCGCGATCAGCAGCACGGTCATCCCCAGGAGCATTCCCAGGATCAGCCGGGACCGTAGCGATCGCGTCATGACCCGGCTCCGAGCACGTACCCGAGACCGCGGCGGGTCTCAATCAGGCTCTTTGTCCCGGGACGATCCAGCTTGCGCCGCAGGCTGCCGATGTAGACCTCCACCACGTTGCTCACCGTTTGTGAGCCGAAGTCGTAAAGATGCTCCCAGATTTCCGTACGGCTGACGGTCTCGCCCGCGCGCCGGGCCAGGTACTCCAGCAGCTTGTATTCCATGGCCCGCAGGTCGATCTCCTGATCCCGGCACCAGACCCGCCGCTTGGCCGTGTCGATGCGGAGGTCGCCGATTTCGATGATGGGACTGTGCTGGCCGTACCGGCGACGGACCAGCACGCGCACGCGGGCCAGCAGCTCTTCGAAGGCGAACGGCTTGACGAGGTAATCGTCGGCGCCCAGGTTCAGCCCCTTCACCCGATCCGGCACGGTATCCTTGGCGGTGAGGATGAGCACCTGGGTTTGCGATCCGGCCTCGCGGAGGCGGCGTAGGATGCTGAGGCCGTCCAGTCCGGGCAGCATCAGGTCCAGAATGATGACGTCGTACGGGTTGCTCTGCGCGTACCACAGGCCCTCTTTGCCGTCACCCGTGGCGTCGACCACAAACTCGGCTTCCT
>CAZBFW010000975.1:0-1520 GCA_964491135.1 uncultured Phycisphaeraceae bacterium
TACACCCTATCCTACACTCTTTCCCTACACGACGCTCTTCCGATCTGGATTCCAGCCGGTCTTCCCTGCTTCCAGTTTCCAGTTTCGAGTTTCCAGTTTTCAAGAGTTTGTGGGACCGGCTTTCCAGCCGGTCATTCAGCCTGCCGCCGGCAGGGCTTGCCGCTCAACGATGTTTCGCTCGCCGGCCCGCTGCTGCGTGATGTGGTATACCGGCGAGCTCGTCGCAGGATCCGCGGGGAAATCCGTGCGGTAGTGGACGCCGCGTGACTCGGTGCGATGCAGGGCCCCCGCAGCGATCAACCGGCTGACGGTCAGCATGTTCTGCGTTTCCCAGCCCTCGCGGTCGTCGAAGGTCTTGTCCAGCACGAATCGTCCCCAGAACTCGATGATCTCCACCGTCTCAGCCAGCAGATCCCCGACACGGGCGATGCCCGCGTTCCGCCACATCACGCTTCGCAGGCTGTTGCGGATGTCCTCCAGATCCAGGCGCGTCCGCCGCGAATCAGGCTGCTGCTCCTTGATGCGGGCCGGCTCGGCCGACCGATGACCCGCCGCCACCGCCTCGCCGGCCACGCGCCCGGCCGCCGCTCCGAACACCAGCCCTTCCAGCAGCGAGTTGCTGGCCAGCCGATTCGCGCCGTGCAGACCCGTGCTGGCCGCCTCTCCGCAGCAGAGCAGCCCATCGACCGAGGAGCGCGCCTGTGCATCCACCGCCACGCCGCCGATGGAATAGTGGGCCGCCGGTCGGACCGGGATGAGGTCCTTGCTGACATCGATGTCAAAATCATCGCACATCGTTGTGATGTTCGGAAACCGGTCCGCAAACGCGGTCCGCCCGATGTGGCGCACGTCGAGGTAGACGCACGTTCCGCCCGCGTGCGCCAGGACGTCAAGAATGGCACGGCTCACGATGTCACGCGGGGCAAGCTCGCCGTCCGGATGATAGTCTGCCATGAAGCGGCGACCGTTGCGGTCCACCAGGTGTGCCCCCTCTCCGCGCACCGCCTCGGAAACCAACGCCCGCGACGCCCCCGCGATGTACAACGTGGTGGGGTGGAACTGGACCATCTCCATGTCGCGCAGCACGGCCCCGGCCCGCCAGGCCGCCGCGTACGCGTCGCCCGTCGCCACGTCCGGGTTGGTGGTCTCGCGATACACCCGCCCGCAGCCGCCGGAGGCCAGAATGGTCTGGCCGGACCAGATGAGCTGGTGGCCGTACTTGGGGTGATGCGTCGTTGCCCCCACACACCGGCCTTCCAGCGTGATCAGGTCGATCAGGAAGCACCGGTCAAACAGCCGAATCCGTGGCGTGGCCCGCATTTTGGCCAGCAGGCACCGCACCAGCTCGCGCCCGGTTCGGTCTCCGTTGGCGTGCAGAATCCGTCGCCGCTGGTGTCCCCCTTCCTGACCCAGCGCAACGTCCGTCCCCACCCGATCGAACCTGGCCCCCCATTCGATCAGTTCATGGACTCGCCAGATCGGAAGAGCGTCGTGTAGGGAAAGAGTGTAGGATAGGGTGT
>CAZBFW010000976.1:0-1520 GCA_964491135.1 uncultured Phycisphaeraceae bacterium
GGCAACTCGGACGGATCGGCGATCGGTATTTCGCGTACGACCCGGCGGCCCCGATTCCGCAGGGCACGGGATGGGCGATCGACACGGACCAGGTGCCCGACGCCAGCCGGATCAGCCCGCCGGTGGTGCCGGAGGGGATGCGGGCCGGGCACGACATCTCGATCTCCGTGGACATTCTCGCCGGCTTCCCGCTGCTGGATGTGCAGTCGGTCCAGCACGCGGTGGACCTGGAGTACACGGACGCGGCCAAATCCCAGGCGATCGTCAAGCTGCAGGACAAGAAAGCCATTCCGAACAAGGATTTCGTGCTGAAGTACACCACGACGACCAAGGACATCGGCGACACGCTGCTGCCGTATTTCGACGCCCGGGGCGGGTTCTTCACGCTGATCCTCCAGCCGCCGCAGCAGGTGCCGCCGGAGTGGATCGTGCCGAAGGAGATGATCTTCGTCATCGACAAGAGCGGCTCGATGAGCGGGTTTCCCATCGAGACGGCCAAGAAGACGATGGCCCTGTGCATCGAGAACCTCAACCCGAAAGACACGTTCAACCTGATGACGTTCGAGGGCGGCGTGGGGTTCTGCTTCCCCGGCCCGGTGCCCGACACGCCGGAGAACCGGGCCAAGGCGCAGGAATACCTGGCCAGTCTCGAGGGCAGCGGCGGCACGGAGATGATGAAGGCCATCGAGGCGTGCCTGGCGGATCAGCACGACGCGCAGCGCGTACGCATCGTTTGCTTCATGACGGACGGCTACGTGGGCAACGACATGGCAATCATCGAGGCGGTGCAGCGCAACGCAGGCACGGCCCGGGTGTTCTCGTTCGGGATCGGGCGCAGTGTGAACCGCTTCCTGCTGGACGGCCTGGCCAACGCCGGCCGGGGTGACGTGGAGCACGTGCTGGACGAGACTCGCGCGGGGTCGGCGGCGCAGAAGTTCTACGACCGAGTGAGCACGCCCGTGCTGACGGATATCGAAATCGACTGGGGCGGGCTGCCGGTGGAAGAGGTGCTGCCGGCGCGGATTCCGGACCTGTTCAGCGCGAAGCCGGTGGTGGTGAAGGGGCGGTACACAGGTGCGGCATCCGGCGTGATCACGCTTCGCGGGCAGCGGGGTACGGAGGGTTTCGAGCGGCAGATTTCGGTGGACCTGCCGGGCGAATCCAAGCGATCGGAAGTGATCGCCACGCTCTGGGCGCGGGAGAAGGTGGAGCACCTGATGAATCAGAACCTGGCCGGCATTCAGCAGGGCCAGCCGGATCCCCAGATCAAGCAGGCGATCGTCGACCTGGGCCTGGCCTACCGGCTGCTCACGCAGTTCACGAGCTTCGTGGCGGTGGAGGAGATGACCATCACCCGCGGCGGCGAGCCGGTGAAGGTGACGGTGCCGGTGGAGATGCCGGAGGGCGTGAGTCACGAGGGTGTGTTCGGCGCCGAGGGCGCCCGGGCCGGAGGTATGGTTATGTATTCCCGGGTGGTTCCCCTGAAGCGCGATGCCGCGGCCAAGGGTGTGGCCAGCCTG
>CAZBFW010000977.1:0-1519 GCA_964491135.1 uncultured Phycisphaeraceae bacterium
AGAGGGTCGCGAACCTGCCAAACTGGCAGATGGACGCGGCGGGGCTCTTGATGTAACGTGTTAAGTTACAGACAGTTAGCGGCGCAAGTGGCTGGCACAGCCCGTGCCGCTGTGTTCCGTACGGACCGAGACGGCCCTGACGGAGTCCCTGTAAACATGACGAACGACCAGTTCACCATCAAGGCGGCGGAAGCCCTCAACCGCGGGCACCAGATGGCGTCCGCGGCGGGACACGCCCATTTCACCCCCCTGCACGTGCTCAACGCACTGCTGCACGAGGAGAACGGCGGCGCCATCCGGCCATTGCTGGAGAAGGCGGGTATTCGCGTGGACCGGCTGCGCCAGATGACCGAGTCCGAGCTTGGCCGGCTGCCCCGGGTTTCCGGCGGGCAGGTCGGCGGCGATCCGAAGACCAACCAGGTGCTGGAAGTCGCCCGCAAGCAGGCGGACCGGCTGAAGGACCAGTACGTCTCGACCGAGCACTTGCTGCTGGGTTTGTGCGAGGTGGACTCGACCGCCAAGGAACTGCTGAGCGTCAACGGCGTGTCCCCCAAGCTCATCCTTGCGGCCTTGAAGGAGGTACGCGGCGGGCAGAGCGTGACCTCGGAGAACCCGGAAGCGACCTACCAGGCGCTCGAGCGCTACGGCGTCAACCTCGTCGAGATGGCCCGCAAGGGCAAAATAGACCCGGTCATCGGCCGAGACGAGGAGATCCGCCGCTGCATGCAGGTGCTCAGCCGCCGCACAAAGAACAACCCCGTGCTCATCGGCGAGCCGGGCGTCGGCAAAACCGCGATCGTGGAGGGACTGGCCCTGCGCATTCTCGAAGGCGACGTGCCGGCCGTCCTGAAGGACAAGAAGCTCGTCGCGCTGGACATGGGCGCCCTGATCGCGGGGGCGAAGTACCGCGGCGAGTTCGAGGACCGGCTCAAGGCCGTCGTCCGCGAAGTCGTGCAGAGCGACGGCCAGGTGATTCTCTTCATCGACGAACTGCACACGGTGGTCGGTGCCGGTCGGGCGGAGGGCGCCGTTGACGCCGGCAACCTGCTCAAGCCGGCCCTGGCCCGGGGCGAACTACGCTGCATCGGGGCCACCACGCTGGACGAGTACCGCAAGCACGTGGAGAAGGACGCGGCCCTGGAACGCCGGTTCCAGCCGATCCACGTGGGGGAGCCGTCGGTGGAGGACACGATTTCCATTCTTCGGGGGCTCAAGCCGCGATATGACGCGCATCATGGTGTGCGTATTCAGGACTCGGCGCTGGTTGCGGCGGCCACGCTGTCAAGCCGGTACATCATGGACCGGTTCCTTCCGGACAAGGCGATCGACCTGATCGACGAGGCGGCCTCGCGGTTGCGGATCGAGAACGACTCCCTGCCGTCGGAACTGGACGAGATTCGCCGGCAGATCATGCAGCTCGAGATTCAGCGGGAGGCCCTGAAGAGGGAGAAGGACGAGGGTTCCAAGGAGGAACTCGAGCGCATCCAGCGGCAGCTCGCCGACCTGAACGAGAAGAACC
>CAZBFW010000978.1:0-1519 GCA_964491135.1 uncultured Phycisphaeraceae bacterium
ACACCCTATCCTACACTCTTTCCCTACACGACGCTCTTCCGATCTTCGGCTTTGATGCGGACTGCGACTGCAACGCGGTGCCGGATCCGTGCGACCCGGACTGTGACAACAGCGGGGTCGTGGACGCGTGCGACGACTGTGAGAACTTCCCCTGGGACTTTGATCGGGACTGCGACGTGGACCTGCCCGACTTCGGCGCCTTTCAGATTTGCGTCAGCTCCAACGGCCTGGCGAGTCGGGCGGATTGCTATTGCGCGTTCGACGTAACGGGCGATTCGGACGTGGAGTCGGACGACTATCCGGCCTTCGAGCTGGCTTTGGCCGGGCCGCCCGCGATGGGCGGGTTTTTGCTGTCACCCCCGGGCGGACAGGGCGTGGGGCAAGAGGGTGCGACGCCGGCCGGGCCGGAGTCCGGTTCTGAAGATGCCGCAGGCACCGAGCCGCCGGCGACGAATGCGAACATCGAACTGCGACCCGTGGGCGGCGGCGCGGCGGTGACGACGCTGACGGCCAACACCACGTATGAAGTGCATTACGCGACGGACGACCTCACGGCGGTCAATTACGTCGCGATGTTCGGAGTGACCGATTCGCCGGCGAAGGGCCTTTCCGCCGCCGCGCAGGCCACATCGGGCGACTGGGCGGACGCGCAGTGGTTCCAGTTCCGCTACACCGAGCTCGAGGGCGTGGAATTGGTCCAACACGGCTGGATGCCGCCCGGCTTCGGGCGGTACCAGGTGGTCGAATCGGAATTCGTGGCTGCTGTGGCTGAGGACGCGGAAGAGGATGCACCTCTGGCGGCCGGTCCGTCCGGGCTGCTCTGCACCATCACAACCGGCGAGGCGGGCGAGATGTACCTGGAGGTCTACCTGTCTCTGCTCGATCCGGCGGCCGACTCGTGCGAGGACGCATACGGGCTCGTTCACTTTAGCGTGGCGCCGTGATGCCACCGCACGCCGGCTGCGACGCCGCGGCGTTCGCCCGGGGCGATCTTCCAGCAGACGATGACGTGGATCAGGCGGACTTCGCCGAGTACACGATCCTGTTCAACGAGTGACGGTTACGATTCGTCGCCGGTCTGCAACTCACACCGACTGGTCATGCCTCAACGGTGCCGCTACACTGTTTGCGTTCGAGAAACCCGAGGCGAACAGGGAGCATGCCCATGGCAACCGTGGCGGAAGGCAAGGCGGCGCCGGCGTTTACGTTGCCGGCCAGCGATGGAACGGAAGTGTCACTGAAGGACTTCAGGGGCAAACAGCAGGTGGTGCTGTACTTCTACCCGAAGGACAACACTCCTCACTGCACGCGGGAGGCCTGCGAATTCCGGAATCAGGCCGCCGCGACGAAGAAGAAAGGTGCGGTCGTACTGGGCGTCAGCCGCGACAGCCTGGCGTCGCACGACAAGTTCATCCGGAAATTCAAACTGCCGTTTCTGCTGCTCAGCGACGAGGATGGGGCGGTCTGCGAAGAGTACGACGTGATCCGCGAGAAGAACCTCTACGGGAAGGTTGTTCGG
>CAZBFW010000979.1:0-1518 GCA_964491135.1 uncultured Phycisphaeraceae bacterium
CGCTCTTCCGATCTGGTCTGGATGGATATGACTTTCCGGGACGAAGAGGGCGCGAACCGAGTGAAGATCGAATTGGTGCGCTACAACTCGGCCAATGGGGGGGCCATGGCGGAGTTCACCAACCTGGAGCAGGGCGTGCAGGTCGAAGACGGAGTGGCTCAGATTTTCTACGGCTTCAATTATGACGAGGGAGAGAAGCAGACCTTCGTTCTCCTCGACAATATGGTCCTGTCCGGCGACCCTCCGACCAGCTTCGAGGACGCCGAGCTCTCGGGCACGTTTCTGGAAACCCCCCTGAACACCACCGCCGACGGCACGCGCCAGACCTACTGTCCCAGCCCCGGCGACGGCGGCGTTGTCACGCAGGAGGGCTTGACTGAGGCGATGGAAGGGTTTGAGGAGTTCTTCGAAGATTGCGGTGAGGGAACGGCCATGTTTGTGCCCGTCATTCTCTTGTGCTGCGGCTTCCTCCGATTCCACCGGCACCGGTGACCCGGAGAGAATTCGGCCGGCCGGAACCGGTCGAACAGGCTGGAACCGCGCGCGCGCCGACGGGCCGTATGGTCTTGTTCGTCCGGAGCGAACCCATGGCGTGGCAGCTTCAACTGTCGGATATCTGTGACCCTACGCGTTGGTCATACGGGCTGGTCAAGACGATCGACGACTTGTATGACGCAAGGATATTTGGGTCCACACGCGATGCCGCCTGTGAGTGCGGAAAGTACGAGGGCCGCGAGCACGACGGGGTGATCTGCGACCTTTGCGGCGTCAAAGTCGCCACGGACTCAGCGTTGCTACGCCGGACGCGAACCGGCCACGTGCAACTATACTGGTTGTGCACTCATCCGCTGGGTACCGGCAGCAGCTGGATTTATGAGTTCGCGGTTGCCCCCATCGCCTACCGCCTGAACTCAGATGGCACGCCGAACGCGCTCGGGCGCAAGTACGAGAGTCTTCTCCAGGCACGCGACGCGGTCATTGCACACGTGCCGGAGGCGGACAGGCAAATGCACGTGCTCATGCGGGACCGGACGATTGACCGAACGCCCGTCCAGGCCGCGTTGAACGATCTCGTCGGTGTCGGCGGCAGCGAGTCAGCCACGGCCCACGAACTCGCGCCGCCCGACACTATGCTGCACGAAGTCTTCCTGGCCATCCGGCGCCTCGACCCGGGCGTGTCCGGGCTCCTCCACGCGGCGGGTTGCAGCATCCGCTACGAAGGTACGATGTAACTGGAAGCTCGGGCGGAGAGATGACCGCTTCGTGAGTCGCGCCCGGCGAGGCATCACCGGCGCAAGGCAAAAACGGCTCTTGCGAACCCCCTCCCCTGGCTCTCAGTTTCTCTCCGTGTCGATTCCCTTTCCCCTGCACTCGATCCCCCCGGAGGTTTGGGATATGTTAGGAGCAGGGGGCAGGGGTCGGGGGGGAACGGATGGGTGGCTCCCATGGATGCGGGACGGACCGACGAAGGGACGAAGGGACGAAGGGACGGAGGGACGAAGGGACGAAGGGACGAAG
>CAZBFW010000980.1:0-1512 GCA_964491135.1 uncultured Phycisphaeraceae bacterium
TGCGTCATGCGTTTCACCGGCGTTGCAGGCCGGCGCCGTCCGTCTCGTGAAGTTTGGCACGCGATGGGCCCGCGCCTGCCCGGCCGGTCGCAATGCTCGCGTTCACAGCAGGTAAAGCAGCGAACTCCTCCGAATTGTAGCCGTGACGCCCGCACAAGAAAAGGGCCTGCACGGCGCGTCCGTGGCACAGCGATTGCCGGTGTGAGAAATCCTGCCCGCAAACGATCGCTCATGCTTCTCCTGGCGACCGGACGATGATATAGTACGAGGAGACGTTTGAAGGTCACTGCCGTGTGCGACAGGGACTTATTTGGCTGAACCGATAAGCGAACCCAGGGAGGCCAGAATTCGGCGCGCTCGCGGACAAGCCCGACACAAAGAGCGGGACTTCCTGGCAACCGACGGCCACCCACTTTTTGCGAGGGTTCGCCGAATACACACCCATCGGCACGGTGGTTCTTCAAACTTTCTCTGAGGGCTTGTCGCGTGATCGACAGGCCCCTTTTTTTGCGCCGCGGGGCCCCTCACGGCACACCTGAGAGTCCCATCCCTCGCAGCCGGCCGGCAAACGGGATTCTGCACCCGCCCCATTGCAGTCTTTCGCATCACGTCGTGTAATCAGGCAGTCGTGGCGGGCGGTTCCACGCCGACGGGAGGCACCTATGCAAGACTACGAGAAGCTCGGGGCTTTCTATCTCGGCCGGCTGTACGACGAGCAGCAGGGCAAACCAACGGACGATCTGCTCCTGTACGACGCCAAGGACCTGACCACGCACGCCGTGTGCGTAGGCATGACCGGCAGCGGAAAGACCGGGCTGTGCCTGGCCCTCCTCGAAGAGGCGGCCATCGACGGCATTCCGGCGATCGCCATCGACCCCAAGGGCGATCTCGGCAACCTCATGCTGACGTTCCCCGAACTGCGGCCCGAGAATTTCCGTCCCTGGATCGATGAAAGTGAGGCGGCACGCAAGGGGCTTACTCCCGACGCCTACGCGGCCGACCGCGCCCGGCTGTGGCATGAGGGCCTGGCGCAATGGGCCCAGGACGGCGCGCGCATCGCCCGCTTCCGCGACGCCGCCGACGTGGCCATCTATACGCCGGGCAGCAACGCGGGGCTGCCGCTGATGGTCCTGCGATCGCTGGCCGCGCCGCCCGCCGACCTCGTCGCCGACACCGACGCCATGCGGGAGCGCGTCTCGGCGATGGTGTCCGGGCTCCTGGCGCTGCTGGACATCGAGGCCGACCCCGTCCAGAGCCGCGAACACATCCTGCTGAGCAGCGTGCTGGACCGCGCCTGGCGCGCCGGGCGGAATCTCGACATCGCCGCGCTCATCCACCAGGTTCAGTCGCCGCCGTTCGACAAGATGGGGGTGATGGACCTCGAGTCGTTCTTCCCCGCCAAGGACCGCTTCAAGCTGGCCATGTCGCTGAACAGCCTGCTGGCGTCGCCGGGATTTGCCGCGTGGATGGAGGGCGAGCCGCTGGAAATCCCTCGCCTGCTCCACACCGCGC
>CAZBFW010000981.1:0-1511 GCA_964491135.1 uncultured Phycisphaeraceae bacterium
TCCGCCGCCATGGTGGAGATCACGCAGACGGACCAGCGAACGGCCGTCCTGGCCGCCACGCCCATCGTCGCGCAAACGCTTGCCCAATCACTCAATGCACTGCGCCTGCCCTGGGCCATCCGGACCGTCAAACCCCGGGCGAAGTGAAGGGGAAGGGATCAAGGGATTGAGGGGAGAACGAGCACGGCGTCCGGGCGGTCAACGAAAGCGCTTGCCTGATCCGGGCCAACTGCCGCGGTCATCTACGAATCGCCATTTCCAGAGGGCCGTGGACGCCGCTGCCGACGATTAAGGCGCACTTCCACAAGAGTGACGGCCAGCAACCAAACAACGGGCAGAATGCAGATGTTGGTCGGACCGACGTACAGGGCCCACAGGTACATGCCGCCCGCCAGAGACCCCAGACCCACCAGCAGGTACAACGCGGCCAGCCGGAACCCGGCGCCGCCTTGGAGTTGATCCGACGGCTGACAACCGGCGAACGCCTCGGGGCCGTGCGTTTCCCAGAGCCGGCGCCGGCGATCGTACGGCGCCGCGCACTCCGGACACAGGCCCTCGTCGGGAAGCCCGCGCAGGCTGTACCCGCACGTGCCGCAGGTAATGGGGAACGCATCCTCATCGATCCGGCTCAGATCGCATGTCTGCCAGTCTTCCATTGCCGGAGTGCCTCAGGCCACAAGCCTGTGTGCCCGCCTGAGACCCGTTCATTCTGCGGTGCGGAGCCAGGGTTCGAGCCACTGGACCGTGCCGTTATGGTCCGTGTTGGAGACGGCGTAGAAGACGATGCGGCCCGAGCGGAGGGCCGCTTTGGCGCCTTCGTCGTTGGTCACAAGGATCAGAGGCACGGACTGAGCGGTCAGCTTCTGCATCAGATCCTTGTTCTCGTCGGCCAGGTGAGCGGTGAAGATGCTGAACAGCCGGTATTCCGGGTGCCGGACCGCCCACTCCGCGAACGCATCCAGCCGGTCGTACGTGGCGTCGAGCAGGCACACGTCCTTCACGGAGTCATCCAGACCGCCGTGCTCGAGGCAGAATGAGATCACGCGGTACGCCCCGCTGTGGCCGGCCAGGAGAACCCGCCCCACGTCGCGAGACTTCACCTTGCCGGCCGTCTCAAGAGTCTCCATCACCTCGTCCACAAGCCGCTTCAGCGCGCCGGGCTCTTCCAGCCGGCCGCCGCCGGAGTCGGCCGCCTCCTTCGGGCCTTGGGGAAAGACGAGTATCACATTCCGGCCGCTGGCGACCACCTGTTCGCGCAGCCGTTGCCGGTCAAGGGCTTGGCGCACGTTGGTCATGTGGCCGTGGAAGTAGACAAGCAGGTCCGTGCGCTCGCCGGGCTTGAACGCGCGGGGAACAAAGAGGGCCACCGTGGAGTCCGTGTAGTGCGGATCACGGGCGAAGGTCCGGTCTCCGTGAGTGAATCCGTTCTCGCGGCTGGCGTGCGGAAACGGTGCGTTCTCCATGGGCACAAACGCGGTCCAGCCGTGCTCGTCCTCCTGCCATTGAACCGG
>CAZBFW010000982.1:0-1511 GCA_964491135.1 uncultured Phycisphaeraceae bacterium
CGGTGGGCGCAGGGCTGCTGTTCTTCGGCGTTCGATGGATTCTGACCGCTCCCGGCTGGCTGCCGGCGCCGCTCGTCCTGTCGGCTTCCGGGTTGGGATGCCTGAAATCCCGCTTCGTACTGCGCAAGTCTGCGGCCCGGATTGTGGATCGCATCCGGGCGCGCGGGGAGGATCGCTGCCTCGGCGGGTTCCTCTCGCCGGCCACGTGGCTGCTCGTGCTTGCCATGATGGCCGCGGGGCAATGCATTCGCAGCGGGCCAACCCCTCAGATCGTGGTGGGTTTCCTGTACACTGCCGTGGGCACGGCGTTGGTGCTGGCGTCGTTCGCGGTCTGGCGGGCCTGGCGGGCGCAGGGGGCGGATCGGTGATCCGGATGGAACCTTTTGCCCGGCCGCGTGTCCAATACTGAGGAACCCTTGGCGCGGGCTGCGCCTGCGACCCAAGCGACGAAGCGACGGAGGAAGAGCTTGCGCCACGGCCTTCGTGGAAATCTGCGCGGGCCGAGAGGGAATCGCACGTTCGTAGTTTGACGGAGTCTGCATCCACCGGAACCCGCAGGGAGATGGCCATGCCCGGTCTGTCTGCTCACCCCGTGCGTCGAATCCCGTCGCCCCGCTACCCCATACGCCTTGACGTACTGGCCGACGCGAGCCTTCTGGAAAAGCTGCCGCCGGGATGGCTCTCTGCGCCGGACGTGGCCCGGCTGGCCGCCGCCCTGGTCACCCTGGGGTTCAGCGGCTGCGACAACCCGGCGACGAGCAACGCCCCTTCCCGATCCGCCCCCGGAGCGGATGCCCGGAAGGCGGCGCTGGTGGCCCCGGTATTTGAGCACGGAAACGGGGTGGCCGCAGGGCGGGGTGCGATGGGTTGTATCGCGGTCGCCGCCCCGGTCTACCTGTCCGAAGAGGACGCGATCCAGGTCCTCACGGAGGAACTGTCCCAGCACGGGCTCGACCTGACGAAACGGAACGAGCCGCTTGCCGAGGTCATCATACACGGTCGAAAAGTGGAGTCTGCCTTCGACTGGACGAGCCAGACTCACGGGCTGCACATCGAGGATGCGACCGGTCCGCTGCGAATCGATCTTCTGGATCCCGTTCGACACATCGGCGTCGAGTTCGTGAACGCGACCGAGTATGAGGAGCTCGGCGGCCCGGACGGAAGCGAATGGGCGGTGGACCTGAAGGCGACCGCCGGACGAGTCGGCGACGCGGTCCGCACCCAGGGAGAAGGCCTCTGCGTCGGGTTGTTCTACGATCCGGTCCGCACCTGCGCGCTTTTCGCGCCGCCAGCGAAGGCGGACAACCAGGAACCAGAGGATGACAACCGGCAATCGCAATGGGCTGCGACGCCCGAGGAGGCGAGGGAGGAATCCCGGCGGCTGCTGCGCATGCAGGTGCGGGACTTCGTGGACTGGCTGAAGGGCCAGGGAATCCTCTGATCACGAATGGCAATGAGGAAGCGGAAGATCGGAAGAGCGTCGTGTAGGGAAAGAGTGTAGGATAGGGTGG
>CAZBFW010000983.1:0-1507 GCA_964491135.1 uncultured Phycisphaeraceae bacterium
GCTTGTCCAGCGGGCCTTCCGGCGCCGGGAGATACTCCGGCAGCGCCCGGTATTCAGCCTCCGCTGACTCCAGCGGCTTTGCGAAGATGCCGAACCCCCGAATGCCGTCAAGCGGCTTGAGGAGGCGCACCTGCTCGCGAATGATCTGCTCGCAGTCCACGTCCGTGAGGGTGTCCAAAAATGCAGCGGGCATCCGCACATATGCCGCCACGTACCCCTCGACCTCCTCCACGCGATCCAGCGTCGTGCCGGCGGGAAGAGACGCCGTGACGGGGTCTGCGGCGCGCAGAGCGGCCTCGGCCACCCAGACCTGCATCCGGGCGGAGGCCTCCTGCCGCAACTCCTCATCTGCCCGGGCCGGGCCGGTCGCCAGGGCAAGGACCAGGGCAAGAACGCCCAGGTTCGGCAGCCTCGAATTCCCGCGTGGATGCGGATCCGCTTGGTGCATCGCGATCATGGGTTCGTCTCCCAGCATCAGGGCCCCTGACGGTCCGTGAGCCATGGACCGCATCGGGACCGGATGGAACCTTCCCCTCGGCACATCAGGGATATTGTAGCGAATAGGGGTGGGTCAGGGCGAGGGCCTTTCCGGGGATCCATGGGTTTTCGGACATACCGCGGGTCGGCCTGGAGGGGCGGGGTCGCGTTCGCTAGAATCTCGCCGATTTGCGTCGCATCCGACGGAAGGAGTGCCTCGATTGCCCGGATCACCCATCATCGGCATCCCGAGCGAACGGGTCCGCCACCCTCGCGTCTCCATCAAGGACCAGAACACGGTTTACCGCGGATACAGCGACGCCGTTCGATGCCGGGGTGGCATTCCGCTGATCATCCCCGTGGTGGACGATCAGGAGCATCTGCCCGAGATGATCCGGCGGCTGGACGGGCTGCTCGTGCCGGGGTCGGACGACATTCCTCCTGCACGGTACGGGGCTGCCCCTCATCCCGCAGAAAAGCCCATGCCCGACGCGCAGTACGACACCTGGGCCGCTCTGATTCGATTGGCCGCGGATCAAGGCCTGCCCACCCTGGTCATCTGCGGCGGGCTTCAGGCGATGAATGTGGCCCTGGGCGGAACGCTGATCCAGGATGTTCCATCGCAGGTCGGCGCTGCAGTTTGCCACCAGAGTGGCACACACGTGGACGCGACGCACGAGGTCGATGTTCTGCCGGACAGCCGGCTCGCGGGGATCCTGGGCCCGGGGCGCCGGACGGTCAACTCCGCCCACCACCAGGCCGTCGACCGGCTTGGCGCGGGCCTTCGCGTGACGGCCCGCTGCCCGGTTGACGGTATCGTGGAGGCCCTCGAGCTTTCGGAGCATCCTTTCTGCCTGGGCGTCCAATGGCATCCGGAGCGGTATTTCGAGGGAGACTCCAGTGACCGGCTTTTTCGGGCGTTTTTGGCCGCTTGTGACACAATCTCGCGATGAATCCGCTCGCGCTTCCTGATACAATCGAGTGAGTGCCGGGCCGCCCGGCCCGTCCAGGGTCTCGGGGCGATCGGCCA